>NZ_MJWZ01000072.1:65830-91315 GCF_001762535.1 Campylobacter sp. BCW_6889
CCACAACCTATCAACGACATCATTAAAAAGCTTGGTAATATTATTTTCATTGCTTTTATAAATATATTCTTTAACATATTGCACCCTTTCTTTAACTTCATTTTTTTGATTGTTTGCTTCATTTAAAGCATTTAATTCAGCATTATGAATTTGATTTAATTCTTTTAATTTTTCTTGATTATTTTCATTTATTTTTAAAGCCAAAGCTAAATCATTTTGACTTTTTTCTAATTTTGCCTTTGTGCTATCAAGTCTTAGATAAAAATATCCTGCTAAAATTGCCATTAAAGCTAAGGCTATATAAAGTTTTGCATTTCCAAATAAAAGATTTATCATTTTGTATTTTAGAAGTTTAAGTAAGGTTTTTGTATAATACCCCTAAGGGTTAGCCGTAGGTCTGACCCCCTATGGCTAAATTTTACCCGTGAAAGTGGGTGATTTTTATGATTACATATCACCAAATAATCGTTATAATTATACTCTTATGTATAATTATTGTCAAGGCTTATTAGTCTTGTCCCTTTTTAGGGGATTATTTGGTAACCTACTTAAATTTCTTTCTCCTTTCTATGCTAACTCATTTGTTATTTCAAGTTTAATGTCTTCAAGATTTTTACCATACATCAAATCATAAAATTCTTTACAAGCTTGTCTGCTTTGACCGACACTTTCATTATTATTATCCTTGGTAAGTCCCAGTAAGATACAACCTTTTGTGTCTTTGTCAGTGTTTCCCCAGTGTATTAAAATTGCACGACTTGAAGGAACTTCATCATTATAAACATTTATCATTTCATCATCATTTTTTCCTGTTATTTCTCTTAAAGTGTTTTCAAATCTTGAAGGTGTGTGTCTTCTTAAATTATAATTTCCTTCAGGTATTCTTAAATCTTTGCCACTCTCTAAGCCTTCTTTGTCTTCTTCCAAAGAAAAGCATTCAAAAAGAATGTTATCATCATCATTTAAAACCTTAAATTTACCAATAACACAAGTTTTGCCTGTGTATCTTCTATTAATTGTTATTTTCATTATAATTCCTTTAATTTTTTATACAATTTATTTGGACTTGAGCTTCCTGCATTCATATCTCCTAGCTTAACCAATCCCCCTATTTGTAAAGCCCTAACTATGATTTCAGAGCAAAACCATTTATCTTCACTATCTTTTGTAAATGTAAAAAATCCTAAAATCCCTAAAAAATCATATTTTTTTCCTATTTGAGAGTAAAGAAATTCTTTTATTTTTACTTCATTTGTATTATCAATTTCTATAAAATCCCATCTGCTAGTGTCTTTAAATTCTTTTATTCTTACGCCTTTATCTCTAGGACTTGAGCTAATCATTAAATTATCTAAGATTATTTCACAGTGAGAATAGGATTTTAAAAAATCTCCATTTAATCTTTCTTTCCAAGTTGAAGTAAAAAAAGCTATTGCTTTATCAAGAAAAGTAGCTTTATCATTTCCTTTAACTCTATAAAATGCAATTTTCATTCATTTTCCTTTCTTTTTATTAATGTTGCTAATTCTGTGTTTTCATATCTTTTGATTTCAAATTTCAATTCATCAATATTTTTATCAAGCTTATCTAGCTTATCTCCTAAAATTTTAGAATGCAAATCAATGATTTTATTTGAGCTTTCTAATTGCGCTTTTGATGTGTCTAAGTGTGCTTCAGCTATTTTATTGCTGATTTGAATTTCTTTTAATATATTGTTATTGTTTTCATTATTTTTTCTTTCAATATTTTTAATTTCTACTAAAATACCTTGTGTTTTATCTGTTTTTTGAAATAAAATATAGGCAAAATAAGAAACAGAGCAAAGGCAAAAGAATAAAAAAGCAACTATTCCACCATCTTTTAAAACATTGAATAACTCATTCATTTTTTACCCCTTAGCTCAAAATTTAAATCATCTAATCTATCTTTGATATGCTCTAATTTTTCTAAAATTCTTTCTTTATCAGATCTACAATCTTCCATGCGACCTTTAAAAAGCTTATAATTTATAATTAAACTTAATAAAAAAATCACAAATAAAGTGCCAAAGGGTGTAAGTCCTTCTACATCTTTGGCAAAGCTTGTAATCATAGTTGTGTTAAAATCCATCACTCATCCCATTTAATACTTTGAATTTCTTCTAATGTTTGAGCTTGCTCGACTTTATCTTTAATAGTTCTAGCTTTAATTGTGTTTGTATTAACAGAATTTGCCATAATACCGCCAAGCTCGATTAATTCTTCTAAAGTAAAAGGTACCGCTTCATTATCTTTTGAAATCCAAACAAAGCCTTCAGGAAGTTGTTTTGTAATTGCAAAAAGACTAACAGTGCTTGTAAGCAAGTTTCTATCTTTTTCCGCACTTTGAAAGATTTTATCTTTATAAGATACTCCGCCTTCGATAGCGTTATTTTTAGCTTTATCAATTTCATCTTTTTTAAATTCTTTAGCGTATTTAAGCTTTGCATCTTCGCTTGAAGCTTGACAAAACATTGAAAAATACTCTTTTAAAAGTTCAGTTTCATTTGAATTAATAAGAACTTCTTTAACCGCTTCTAATCCTGCGTTAAGCTCATCTTGAGTTAAATCATTGATAAAATCTTTTACTTGAAATATAGATTTATCATTGGCATAAGGTTGAATATTTTCAATTTTATAATTTAGTTTTCTATTAACTTTAGCTAATAAATCATTATTTTTTATAGCATTCTTGATAGATGCTACAGAAATATTAGTTTCACTACCTGTTTTATTTAGTATAATCATCTTTACTCCTTATTTTGGTGTTATAAATTGACCGGTATTTGATAATTGACCAGGTGTAATATTTGTATATCTACTTTGATTAAGTGTAATTTTTTCAGGGTCGTAAATATTAGCAACACTAAACCCTTTATTAATAAGAAATACAATATTTTTTTCGCTACCATTCATAACTATTTTTTGGTGAGTATTTAAAATTGTTCCAAAAGTTAAACTATATAATGCACCAAAACAATTAGTTGTAAAATTTGTAGTAGAATTGTTTCCAGCATCAATATCTAAAGTTGTTCGAGAAAATCCAAATCCAGATATATTAGAATTGCTAGTAGCGTTAATATTAATACTTAAATCAGCGTTCATTAAAATTTTACCTGATGAATTATGAATTAAAAATCCAAAAACATCTTTTGCAGTGTAATCATAGTCGATTTTAATTCTACTAAATATATAGCCAAAGCATCTTTCAAAAACGAAGGTGGCTGGATCTTCATCATTATTGATAAAATTAATCTCTCCGCCATCTATTTCTAATTCACATACACTAAAATCAATTCTTCTTATATTATCAATTTTAATAACATTTAAAAATTTTATTTTAGATCTAGAAAATTGTATTTTTGCGTCTTTTTGCGAACAATTTAACTTCACTCCTATGTATGGTGTAGTACATTCACTACCTCTTAAAAATACATTATTAACAACACATTCATTTTCGGATTCTGAAAATATTTTAACAAAAGACAAATCTGAACCCGTCGGAATTGAAATTGGCTTATCCCAAACCCATCCAGTTTTTAAAGTGATACTAATGAAATTATAACCATTTGCTGGATGATACTTGCTTGATTCAATTATTGCCTTTTCTAAAGTATTAAAATGCGTATCAGTTTCCTTGCCGCTACCCACTGTCCATTCTAAATTTTCGGTTAAAAGTTTAGATTTTTTATTAAGATCAGCTGTTATGCTTTCTTTAGCTTGTTCTAAAGCTGTTATTTTTTCTCCTTGAGCAGTATTGTTTTCTTCAATTTCTGTTATTTTCTGCCCTTGAGTAGAAACACTTTCTTTAAGCTCTGTAATGCTACTTTCTTGCTCTGCTTTAGCTTGTTCTAAAGCTGTTATTTTTTCTCCTTGCTCTGCTTTAGCTTGTTCTATTTGAGATAATGCTTCTTCTTTAGTGCTATTAAATTCTGAAGTTGCTTGACTGAATTCTTCAAGTGCTTCTTCTTTTTTACTTGATATTTCAGATGTAGCCGTATTTTTAGCTTCATTAACAGCGTTTAACGATGTATCTTTTAACTGCGAAATTTGACTTGTAGCTGTATTGCTTGCTGTTTGCACTTCTTGCAAGGCATTAGATTTTGCACTCCCTAATGCAGCTGTTATTTCTGTGTTTTTATTATCTAATAAATCCAAAGCACCATCGTATTTTTCTCTTAACTCTTGTAAGCTTTGTGATGCTGAATTTAAATCACTTGCAACTTGTTCTAAGTCTGCCATTATTTACTCCTTATAACTTAATTTAATTATTTTTTTATCAAGTAAGACATTTTCTATTGAAAAAATGTGAGAATAAATTCCGCCCAAATTGTCTTTTATAATTTCATCAAATTTAGCTAGTTTTTCTTCGCTAGCAGTATTTAACTTACCTATATTTTCATCTGTTTTACTTTGTATGTTTGCTATACTTTCTTCGCTAAGAGAATTAATTGCTCTTAATTTTTCATTAGCATTAGAATTAAATTCATTAAGTTTATTTTGATAATTTGAATTAAACTCATTTATTAAAGTATCTAAAGCTGATTTTCCTTGTGCTATGATAAGTTCTATTTGATTTTTTTGAGCTAATATTCCACTTGTTTCATCTGTAATATCACTTGATACTTTCTTCATCTCATCGATAATACTTTGTTTAAGCTCTAATAAATAGCTTTCAATAGCTGTTTTATCGTTAGCAAGTTCAGTTCTTGCTACTTCTGTTAATCTCCCTAAATCTTCATTAGCTATTTTTGCTCTTTCTATAAAATTAGCCAAAGCTGTATCTGTTGTATTTTTAGTATTTTCATAAAGAGTTTGCATTTGCTCTTTTAAAAGATTTATATCGCTAAGTTTTGCTTGAATACTAATATCTATTTCATTGGCTTTTAAATCAAGCTCACCTTTTAATCTATCATTATAGCTTTGTAAATCAAGCTTTAAATTATCAATTTGAATTTTAAAATCTTTAATAATCTGTGTATAACTTTTTAAATCATTTGCAAATTCTTTAGAAGCTAAAATTGCATTATTTAAATCGTTTATCATTGCATCAGCTTTATTAACAATTTCAATAGCTTCTAAGACATCTTCATATTTTCCTACTATTTCATCTTCTAATTTTTCACAACGCTTTAGTAGATTAATCATATTTTGATTTAATCTTTGATTTTCAAAAAGAATAGTGTTTATCTTAAGTTTTATAGTTGCTTCAGCATCATTAACTATATCTTGTACTTCTGATTTTACATTTTTAAAATCATTGGTTATGGATATAATCTCATTCTTTGTTACTATAATATTTGAAACAAGCTTATTTACAAGCTCTATATTAGAATGCAAATCATCTTTAATACTTTGAGCGTGTTCTAATTCTTGTAAAATTTGTTCTTTAAGCTCTATTGATAAATCTAAATAGGATTTAGTAAGATTTTTGTTTTCTTCTACTTTTTCAAGTCCTGCATTAAAATCAACAGCTATATCATAATATTCTTCGAGTTTTATTTTTATGATTTCAAAATTTTTATTAAACTCGTTAAGCTCAGGATATTTTTCTTTAACAATATTAACGCCATTATTTATGTTTTTTTCCGACTCTATAATGTTATTATAGATATTCTCTATATTGTTTAAAGTATCGTTTATTTTATTGCTTATTTTTTCTATTTCATCTTTTTTGTTTTTAACAAAATCAGTATTGCTTTGTGTAAGTTCGCTATTTTCTATAACTAAATTTTTAAGCTCTAAAGTTTGAGTATAAAAGTTATTAACTTGTTCTTTTAAGCCTATAATTTCTTCTATTCTAGTATTATCCAAAGCAGTAGCAACATCTGAAATTCTTGCTAAAACTTGATTTATGATTTCAAGTTTTTCTCTACCTGTTTTTAACTCGTTTAAACTTGTTCCCATTTTTAACCTTTGTAATAATCACTGTCTTTAATTCTCTTTTCACAAAAGAAAAGCAGATCATCCATAGCTAAAAGCCATTTTTTATCATCTAAATAAGCTATAAAATCAGCACTATTTATACTTTGTATATAGTCTTTATAACTCAAAGCTCTATTAAATTTTTTTGTGAAATTAGGGTTACAACCATGTTCTTTCATCATCAAGCTCCTTGCCATCATTAGCTATATACTCATAAATTATCTTGTCGCATAATGCCAGAAAGTCTTTTTCTTCGCATCTTGTAATCAAATAACAAACATAATTAATCACAGCAAAACTAAGTGTTTCATCTATCATTAAATGTTCTTTTTCATTATCAAAATCAGGCTCATCAGGAATAATCAAAAAATGATTATTTCTAACTTGCCTAAAAACTTTTTCGCCTTGTTCTACATTTTTTAAAAGAACGCTAGGAACACATTTTGATAAAATATAATAAAATGCTTCCATAAAATAGGCTTTCAAAACTTCATCATCTTCTATCATTTTGTAAGAATTTTTAACTTTAGCGATAATGAGTTTTTTAGCCGTAGCACAAGGCATTATGCACCTTTTGCTGCTTTTAAAACCGCTTTAACCTTTGCATTATTTGTACTAGTTAATCCCACTCCTATAGCAAAAGCATCAGCATTTCTTACTTCTAAAGTGCTTTGCGTATAAAATCTTTTTGCTTTTGCAGTAATATCAGTTGGAACATCTTCAATCATAGTAGGAATATAAAGCCCATGTTTCATATACTCAAAATCTCCAGCAATTAAAACATCACCCAAACCATATTTAGGGCTTAATAATCTATGCATATGGAAATTTACCGTTCCAAAATCTGTTTCAAGGCTCACTACTTGTCCTACTAGTTTTGTTTCATTGCCTAAAATTCTTGTAGCAAATTTGTTAATAGCTCCTTTTAAGTCAGCTCCTAAAAAGACATCTTTAGGCGTAACTCCGCTATTCCAAATGGTTTGCAAAATTTGATTGAGTTTATCTTCTGTTAGTTCTGTTGCAGTTCCACTCCAATCTCCTGTTTCATCAAAAGCTAATACATTTCCACGCTTTCCATCAGCAAAGCTATCTTTTCCTTTAGCGATATAATGAAAAAGTCCAGCCATTTCTCCACTTGTTGCTTCTTGCGCTTGAACATAATCTTTGAAAACTGATTTTTTTACATCACTATCTCTGCCTAGACCAAATAAAGCATATTCCATATCCATTTTATGTTCTTTGGTTTTTTTGCCTATTTGATACTCCATTTCATTGCCACCATATTGATTTGCTTTTAATAAAGCTTTTGATACCATGGCTTCGGTAATGAATATTTGAGTAGCATTTGTAGTTTTTTGAGCTGTGTTTTTTGTTTCGCCTGCAAATTTACTTAACTCTAAATTTGCATTCTTTTTTGGTTCTTCAAAAGTATCAGTAATCCAACTATGAGTTAAAGGATTTGTAACCTTTGAAGTGCCTATTTTATTTAGAATTGGTGTTTCAGTAGCTCCAATTTTAATAATCGTTTCATATATTGATTGTTTTAACTTAACATTTTCTGTTGCGGGTGAGGTATGTCCCATTGAAGGTAAAGCCATTTTTGAATTCTCCTTAGTTTAGTTTTAAGGATTTTTCCAAAAATGACTATTTCAAATATAGTGTGTTTTGAAATGAAATTAAATTTTTAAGTATTTTTTATGTATAATTTTATGGTTTTAAGGATATCTCTTTGAAGACTTTGTAAAAAGTTTGAAAGGAGGTTAAGATGAACGAAGTTATTATAATCTTAATGCTTTTAGTAGTCCTTATCGTAGCGATAAAGAGCTAGATAAGAACTAATCTTTTAATATAGTTAATGATATTTTAAAGAAACCCTGCTTAGTTTGTCCTTAAAACACTAAAAAGTCTTCAAAAAAAGCAGGGTGAAGACTTCAAATATTTATACTTTTATAAAGTTCTAAACATTCTAAGAAATCATTTTGCATTCTTGAAAGTAGTTTATTCTCTTTGTTTTCATCATCTTTTAAATCTTTTAACATTTTTTCTAGCTTTAAGGCATAATTTTTAAAAGTTTTAAAATCAAAGGCATATAAGCCATTTTTAGCCAATATACAATTTAATTTATCTTTAAAATTGTTTTTACTTTGTTCTAAATCATACTTTAAAGCTTTAATCTCATTCTCATATTTTTGCTTTTGCTGTGCTAATTGAGATTTGTAACCTAAGCTTTGTCTAAAAGCTAACTTATCGTGCTTCTCATATTCAATATTTCTTAGTCTTTTTTCCATTTCATTAAAAGCTTTGATAAACTCGATTTTCCATTTATAAGCCTTTTCACCTGTAAAACCCATCACTAAAAGAGAAAAACCATCACGGGTGATTTTGTAATACGGCTCACTTCTAATAACTGCCCCAAATTGAGCGGTTCTCTCCGTAAGCTTAAAATTAAGCTCACGAAATTCATCTTGTGGCAATTCATCAATTTTTGCTAAAATATTCTTGTGTTCTTTCTTGAACACACTAGAAATACTTAATGAAGTGGTGTAGGTTTGGTCGCCCACCGCTTCAAAACTCACATTCTGCCCGTTTATAACAACTAAATCTGTCATAAAAACTCCTTTGTAAAAAATATTGTTTAACTAACTAAACGCTGTAATTATATATTTAAAAAATATTTTTGTCAAGGCTTAATATAGGTTTTAACTAATTTTTGATATAATAAAACTATTGAAACAATATAAAAAGGAGAAAAATGGATAATAATGAATTTGAAAAATTATTAGCAAAAGCAAATCTTGGCAAAAAAGAATTCTCGCAAATATCAAATACACCGTATCAAACTATAATGAATTGGAAAAGAATAGATAGTGTACCTGATTGGACTAAACCTTTTTTAGAAAATCATTTAAAAGTAAAATCATACGAGCAAATAAAAGAGATAGTTTTTAAAATTGAAAAACCATAAGGATATTAAATGGATATAGAAACATTTGAAAAAAAATTAAATGAATTAGAGCTTACAAAAAAAGAATTTGCAAATATGGTCGGAGCTGTTTATAATGGTGTTATCAATTGGAATGCAAAAGGCGAAACACCTAAATGGGTTGATAGTTGGCTCATTAATTATGAAAAAGCAAAAGTTTTAGATGAAATTTCAAAATCTATAAAACCTTTTATAAAATAAAAATAGTGTATTTTAAAGCAAATTATTTATTTTAAAAAAAGTAAGATTATAATATATATATAAATATATATAAATATATAAATAAGTATAAATTAACTATAAAAAAGGTATAATTTAATTAAAATCAGTATAAGCTAAGAATTTTAAGGAGTAAAAATGTCAAACATAAATGCTTTTTTATTTGGCTTTACAAATATGTTTAATGCAGATATCCTTAAAGCTACATCTTTAAAAGATAGAAAAACAATGATAACTGATTTTTATAAAAAATCCGAAGAATTAAGAAAACATAGCAATGAAGAGTATAACGCCAAATTCGAAAAAATCACAAAACAAAAATAAGGAAAACCAAAATGACAAAAACACAAGCTTTTGTAGATGGTTTTGTAGGTAGACCTATAAAAAACGAATGCTTTAATTTATGGGATTTAAATGCTATTATAAGAGAAAAACAAGCAAAATTATATAAAGAGAATATTGAATTTAGAGAGAAACAAATTGAAAAAATCACAAAAACAAAAAACACCTAATACCATTAAACAAGAAAATCAAAATAAAGAAAATCCATCTCAAACTTTCAATACTCAGCTTAATTTTCTTATGGAAAATGAACTTAATGCTATAGGAAAATTGCCTAAAGATTTAGCAGATAGAATTGTGACAATGCTAGAGAAATCTTTAGAGTATAAAAAAGATAACGATAATAAAATACTAGATTTAGAGAATAAAAATATAGAAATTAGAAAAAAAGATATAAAATCTTATCATTTTTGGAATGGTTTTGGAATGGTATCTTTTCTACTTATAACTATTACTAGTATATGTGTTGGATTATATCTTATTCTTAATGGGCATAATGAAGGTGCTTATTTTGCTTTTATATTAGGAGCATTGACACTTTTACCTAAAATAATTGATTCTATAAAAAACAAACCTAAAAATTAATTTACATTTTCTTTATCTTTTCCTATTAATATTAAGAATAGTTTGAAGATTGAAGCAATTGTAATAAAATTAAGGGATAAACCCTTAATTTTTATTTATCTTCTCTCCTTTCTTTTAATTTAATAAGATTTTTTAGCGTATGAGTGCCTATTTTTCCTGCTATTTCCCTGTTATTTTTTTATCTCTAACCTTATCTATTTTTTGCTTTCTAGCTATAACTTGTTTTATTTTCTCAATTCTTTGCTTTCTAGCCTTTTTATCATTTTGTATTTTCTCATCAAGCCTTTGTTTTACGCTTTTTTTATTCTTTTTCTTTACTTCTTTAGCCTTAATGTTCTCTTTTATATCATCCATTAAGTTTTTTTTAGGCTTAGCTTGGGTAGAATTTTCGTTAGAGAACGACACTTGCTTTGTCTCTGAAGATGCCCTAGATGTCGGTAAGGCTCTCGCATTATTATAATACACTACTTCAGCATTTTTCATTTTATTTTTTATATTATTTTGTTTCTTTGGCGAATTGCTAATTATAGTCAAATGCGTTTCATAGTCTTTGCCTATACTTGTAAAATAAGTCTGATTATCTATATTTTTAATAAAAATAAAATCATCTTTATCTTTTAAGATTGCCTGTGGGCTTTCTAAAGTTTCTTTGATATGTGGTATGTATTTAATTCTATCTTTTTCAATCAGCTTTAGTAAACTTCCTTTTGTAAGTTTTATTTCTCTATCTTTTAAAGCTATCTTTGCTTCTTTTGGTATATTAGGGATATATTCATCATCGATATTTTTAAGATTGAAAGTTTTCATCCATTCATTTCTAACATCTTTATTTATAGTATACTCTTTGCCATTTTTGCCTATAAATCTTAAAGAATTGTCTTTAGGATCAGCTTTATCCATGAAGAAGTTGTCGCCTTTGATAACACCTTCTTTAATTAGTGCATCTTTTAATATTTTATTTTGTTCTTTATCTACTTTAATATAATTATCCAAAGCATCTTTAAAAATTCTACTTTGTTCTTGATCTGCTATTTTTATGTTTTTAAGATTAGATATAACTTCTTTATTGGTTTTAGCAAGTTTTAGAGCATCTAGTATTTGATTTCTTAATGCTTGTTCTTTGGCACTTTTAAAAAAGGGAGCTAAAGCGTGTAATCTAGCAAAAATACCACTTATTAATATTCTATCAAAAACACCCTGTATTGTTGTAGCCATTGAAGAGTTTGTCTTTTTTCCACTACTTGCTAAGGCTGTCATTATCAAACCTCTATTATTGTTATATATCAAAGCGTATGTATTAATAACATCTTTAGCATCTTTTATTTTTTTGCTTGAAAAATTGACATCTTCTAAATCTTTTGCTAAGGATTTAAAATCATACCCCACACCTTCAATCCTATGTTTTTCTAATAAAGCATTCATCGCATGAGTTTCATTAGCTAATCTTTCTTGTTCGTTCATTCCTTTAAAAGCATTTTCTAAATTCTTATCTTCATTTATATTTCTAAGCCCTTTAACCAATCTATCGGTAAGCCCTTCTTTTGTTTCTTGTGACTTCATCATGCCTAAATAACTTTCTTTAAAATTTTCCTTTAAAGCAAAATTTTTATTTGCATTATTTAGGATTTCTTTTGCTAATACCTTATCACTAGCATTTCTTATCAACGCATCATCTAAAATTTCTTTTACTATTCCATAAGCTTGTTTTGTATTGTATGTTTTATTTCCTGTGTTTAATTGCTTATTTATAGCTGTTCTTAATCCAAAGATTTGCTCCGCACTTACTTCTTTCCCTTTTATTTCATCTAAATAGCTTTGTATGTTATTTTTTACATCTTGCTCTAAAAAATTATTATTTTTAAAATTTTCAAGCTTTACTAAATCTTCACTAGTTAATACTATTTTTCCATTATTAAGCTCATTTAATTTACTTATAGCACTGCCATACTCTTGATTTATTCTATTCTCATAAGCGTGATTATCTTTTTGCCAAGCCTTATAATCAAACTCACCATTTAAACCTGTTTTGTTTTTAAATACTTCATCTTGCCCTTTAATCATATTTAAAAAAGAAATACTAGCATCCTTATCAGCCTTTAAAACATCATCCAAAAAACTTCCTATTTCTGGATAAGCTTGTGCTGCTTTTAATAATACTTCTCTTCTTTGTGTAGTTGGCATTCCTTGTAAGCTATTAGAAATATTTTTTAAAATAGCACTTGTTCTTTTAGCGCTATCTTGTATAAATTGTGGATTATTTTTATTAAGTCCTTGCTCGACAATGTTTTTTAATATTTCTATTGTAGGCTTTCCATTTTCTAGGTAAGTTGGATTTTCTTTTGCTATAAGTTCATCTATTTGTTTTTTATTCTCTACATTTTTTGTAAGATTATTAAAAATTGTTTCTGCATTTTGCAAACCACCATCTGTAAATTTTCCTACCATAGGTATATCTGTCTTGCTTATTTTATCTATAAATCTATTGCCTAAATTACCACCTTTTACTGCCATGCCATCTATCATATCTTTACCGGCTTGTGCTCCTGTTTTTGCCATATTATAGGTATTTTTTAAAGCTCTTGCTCCTTTAGCAACTCCTGTAAAAGCTGCGTCTCCTATCAAAGAAAGTCCAGCATTTTCACCCATAAGCATAAGAGCTTCTTTTAAATTCATATCTTGATTTGTATCTTTTGTATTTCCGTAGTAATCATATCCTGCCCCTAAAGATGCACCTAATGCACCCCCTGCAACCATACCAACTCCGCCACCTAGCATTGTGCCGCCAATGGCACCTGCTGTTCCTAAAGCCATACTAGCACCATTATCTCTTAATCCACGATATAAATCACCCATTGTGCTACCTTGTACTTTTGAATAATTTCCATTATTATCTTGCACCCAATAAGATCCATCATCATCTTGCAATAATCTTCCACGCCCTGATTTTTGCAACTCATCGCCTAAATCTCTCATAAACTGATTACTTTTTCTTACTACTTCATTATCATCAGCAAAAATAGGTTTAGAGGCATTAAATTTAGATTGCTTATCTAAAATATAATTACTTAAATCATCAGCATTCATGGATGGATTTTTATTATAATCATATAAATCCCTTTTATATTCACTAATATTTCCCATAGGATTTGTTAAATTTTGGTCTTTGAAATTATATTTTTCATATTCTTTAGCATATTTATCTTTATTTTTATAAAAATCATTTATTACTTCATTTTTTAAATTTGATAAATATTCACTTGTATTTTGATTTTCACTTTGACTTGCTCCATCTTGTAAAAATGAAATAATGTTATTTTCTTGTGGTTTTTCTAATAAAAATTCTCTTATATTCATTGTATTAATCCTTGTTTTTTTAATTCTTCTACGCTAACTTGCATTTTTCTACCTGCTTGATTAACTAATATTACATTACCATTAGCATCAGGCTCTGATATTTGAGCATTAATTCCATTAAAACTAACGCTATGTAATTTTGGTGCATTTTGATTTTGCACTTCTAATATATTTTTGACTAAATCATTTTGTATATTTTGATTAGTTGTTGAATTATCTATAATTACTGCATTTTTACTAGGTTTTGAGTATTTTTCATCCCAATAAAAAGCTTTTACCTTTGGAGCATAATTGTTATAAAATCCATATTATTTTTATAATCTTCTATAGCACTTTGTTTTTCTATATTTGTTTTGGCATTTCCTAGTCTTTCTGCTAATTCCATTTTAAAAGAGTTTGGAGCTTCTGCTAACCATTCTCCTGCTAATGCTTGAGCTACCCTTTGATTATTTGCTTCCATAGTATAACCATTAATAGGGAAATTGGCTTGTATATTCTCTAAATTCCATTTAGCATTTTTACCACCCCTTAATAAATCACTTTGCATTCTTTTTAAGAATAAATCACTTGCATCATTTAAATCCGTACTTTGACTTCCCCATCCACCAAAACCACGCTCTATAGCTCCATTCCAAAAACCATGGGTTGTATCATATGTTTTACCTTGATTATTTGCTAAATCTAAAAACTGAGCGTCTGCTTTATATCTTGTATTGTTTTGTAAATTTGCATTGTTTTGACTATTGAAACCTTGACTATTACTAAGAACTCCATTTAATAAATCCTGCTCTTTTTGTTTTGCATTTATCTCATTTTGCAATTTTTGTAGTTCTAATAATCCTTTTTGATAATTTAAATCCTTGTAAGCCTTATTAGTATTTATTTCTTGCTGTCTTAAAGCATTTTGCATGGCATATTGTCTAGCTCTTTGATTATAATTCATTTGCCATTGCTGATCTGCTATATTTGCTCTTTCCTTTTGATAATCAAAGTTTCTCTCATTTTGCAAAAGCTGATTATTTTGCATAGCCTGATTAAATTCCATTTGTTGCTTTCTTAAATCTTGCTCTTGCTGAAACTCATTAGCTTTAACTTTATCATCAAAACTTTTGCTCATGATGTCATATAAGACACCACCGACTTTTCCTGCGTTTTGTATAACGCCTGTATCAGGATTAAATACTACTCTTTGTGGGTTATAAAATGCCATTTTGTTTCCTTTATTCTTTCTTTTAAAATAAAGGATTTAAGGAAGTTTGTGTATAATTTCAAAAGGGTGCAACGCCAAAGGGTCGCCACCCTTTAGCGTTAATTTACCGCCCAGTTGGGAGGTGATTAAATTGCTAACCAAAATTATAGTTATAATTATACTACTTTGTATAATTATAGTCAAGGTTTATTAATACTTGATTTCCCCTTTTAAAGGGGAGCTATAATTTCCCTTTGGCTTCCTTAAATCCAAATCTATTTAATTACTCCAAACGTTTTGAAGTTTATTTTCCATATTCTTTCTTCTATTTAATTCTTCATTAGCTAGATACTTATTGAAGTTATAAGCATCTTTTTGTAGCTCATAATTCTTTTGTGCCATTTTTTGCTGATTATAAGCACCATATAAAGCACCAGCACCGCCTAAAACATTTCCTAATCTATCAAAATTAGTTACTTTATTTGTATCGCTACTTTTAAATAACCAATCTCCAAAATTACTAAAAGAATTTTTTAATCCATTTAAAAAACCACTACTACTACTTGCTAAATTTGGAGTGAAATTGCTTGTTTTCATCAAAGTATCTGCAAAGCTAGAGCCTAGTCCTGTACCACCTTTTAAAGCTGTTATAAAATCCATGATTTCTCCTTTATACTAAACTTAATAATTCTTTGCCTAGATCTATCTCGCTAACTTCGCCTTTTTTTAACTTATCGTTAAAATCACTAGTTCTTACATTATTATTTGCACTTGATAAATCTTCAGCTTTTTTGGCATTATTTGATTTTCCGACCAAATTAAGCAAGGTTTTCCAGCTGTCAATATTACCTTCGCCTAAACCATTTAATTTTGTTGCAAGTTCTGCCATAGCCTTTAAATCCGCATCAGGATAGGCTTTTCTTAACTCGCTTTCTACTTGTGCGTATTTAGCGATTAGTGCATCTTGCTCTTCTTTGTCTTTTTGCTTTTTATCAAGCTCTTCAAGCCTTTTTAATTTCTCATCAAGTCCATCAAGTCCTAATTCTTTTAAATACTGCTCTCTTTGTAATTCTTGTTCGCTTGGTTCTTTCTTTGGATTTTTTAAAGCTTCAAGCTCACTCATTAAAGCATTTAATTTGTTGTCATTTTCACTTTTATAAGCTTCAAACATCGCCTTATAATCAGGCTCGTTCTCATTATCAACCGGCATAGGTTCATTATCTTCTACTTTCGTAGGTTCATC
Source organism: Campylobacter sp. BCW_6889 (assembly GCF_001762535.1). Lineage (NCBI taxonomy): Bacteria > Pseudomonadati > Campylobacterota > Epsilonproteobacteria > Campylobacterales > Campylobacteraceae > Campylobacter > Campylobacter sp. BCW_6889. Next base: position 81,688 of record NZ_MJWZ01000072.1, read on the forward strand.
GCCATTATTAGCAACTTGTCCTTTATCATCATCTGTTATGACATTTATTAAATCTTTTAAAGCATCATTTTCCATCTTCTTCATCCTTTATTTTATTGATTATTATGTCTAAAAAAGCCATAGTATCTAAAGCTTTTAACCTTAACTCTTTCTCATCGTTATTTTTTGCTATATAAAAACATTCACTATATTTTGCTTTGATAAAATCTATTAATTTCTTTCCTCCTTTGGTTTTAGATATATCGCTTTTAATTTCAATATTAAGCATTAGTTTCTCCTCGCATTTGCGGATTAATATCTTCATTGTTTTCAAAAGCAAATAAACTATTTACATTCTTTACACCTAAAATTGGTAATAATTCTTTAGTAAGTTCTTTGCTAGCATTGATAATCCCATAAGCAGAATTTGCATCGCCTATGCTCATATACATTTGATATAATTGTGAAAAAACTTGCATACTAGCTTGAATTCCTGCGCGTCTAATTTCTTTATTCATAGCACCTGTACCAGTTTGGATTTTAAATCTAAAACTAGGTATATCTTCTCTTTGAAAACCATTAAAAAAACTATCTTCTCCATACTTAAAAACAAGCATTGCAAATCTATCAAATAAAGGCTCTATAAAAGTTTCGTTATACTGTCTTATATAATCAGCACTTCTTCTTCCGCCTTCTTGTGCTTTGATACTTATTTCTGTTGCGGTTTCATTATTTGCTGTTTGAGCTCCATTGTTTTGTGGACTAATACCTGTAACTTCTGTGAGTTCGCTTTCTAAAAATTGTAAATTCATTCCCGCACTATTTACATTTGGTGGTGGTAATATTTGCACACCCTTTGGATCGTCTGTATATATTGGTTTTCCTAAGGTTTCTATATCTTCTCTGCTTACTCCCATTGATTTTGGCATCATTATTTTAGGCATGATATGAGTTCTTACTGCATCTATTAAAAGATTTCTAGTTATATTAATTTCATCTTGCAAAGGCATAGCAGAAGCCATTATAGGCTCGCCATAAGCACTTACATAGTTTTCGTTATCTATCTTTTTAAGTTGTGGTAGCATTGAACCCCAGACAAAAGGCTGTCCATCTTGTAAAGTAACTTCATTTCTAAGTAAATTATTTTCAAATAAGGTAGAAACCACCCACTCATCATCGTTTTTTCTTTCATAAATATCATAAAGCTTTACTTTTTTATACTCATCATCTTCATCAAAAAGCTTTTCAATTTCAATTTTTTTATAAAACCCTAGCTTTTGTCTTTCATGGATTTGACTATAGGTTAAATAAATTTCATTGACTATATATCCTACATCTTCACTATTTAATGCATTTGGATCAAAGAATATACTATCAATATCCACTCTTTCAATGCGTGGCATTCCTTTATGCCAAGTTACCTTAGCGATACTTGTTCCCACAAGTAAAACATCTAAGAAAAGCGGTTGAAAAATCTTAAACATATTGATTTTACCACTATAAAAATCAATTGCATTCTGCCATAGCTCTATAATCGTATCATCGCTATTAATGTAAGTTTCAATATCTGCCATTCTCTCACTATTAAAATATACATCATTTAAGCTAGTGATTAAATACTTTACCTTAGCGTTTATTTTTGGTATGTAAATACTTGATTTATTTCTTTTTCTCAATTTTTGCATTACCTTATTTTCAAGCAAATAAGCATCTTGCAACTCTTTAAAGTGTGGTTTGTAATTTTCATATCCACTTTTACTTTCGCTAATGAGTTGTGTTAAAAACGACACTCTCTCATCATTAGTTCTTTTTGTTTTCATTCATAATTCTCCATATTGTTGTTTTGCTTAAATTTGTTATTTTTAAAATATCTTTTTCATTCACTCCTTTTTCAAATAAAAACTCCGCAAATTCTCTTTTAAATTTCTTTTTAGAAATATTATTAAACCCTGATACAAGCTCTAAAAATTCATTTGCAAGACTTGACTTTATAGCCTCATCGCTTAAATTTGAAAGCTTTTTTATTTTGTTTACATCAATTGCATCATAGATCATTAAAAACTCACCAGCCATCATAACTCCAATCTTCATTAGTATTGTTTCTGCTGTATAGTTTTTCAAAAAAAGTTAATGCCACCGCATCGCTAACATCAGGACTTTTGCCATAATTCTTTTTTAAATACTCTTTTGAAACTATCTTTAAAAGCCCTTTATCGCTATATTCATACTCAATCATTCTCATATCTTTTTTTAATTCTTCATCTTTAAAAAGCTCCATGTGTTTTAAGTTTTTAGCAAATGTAAAATACATTTGCGCTCTTTTATTTAAGTATTCATTACTGGTTGCAGAATTTGCAGAATTTGCCTCAAATACAGGCAAACCATAATTTAATAAAACATCATACACACCAACACCAAGACCGCAAGTATCTATAAAAATACCTTTTGGTTTATCTTCACTTTGATTGTATTCAGCTAGTATTCTATTAGCAAGTTCCATAGTTCCAAGTTGTGAGTATTTTTTAATCTCATCAATTACAAAACCTTTTCTTTTTGCAAGAACACTCTTATCATCTCCATATCTTGCTACATCAAGCCCCCAAATATTCTCGCCTTGCATTTTTTCAATGCTAAAAGAGTTCTTGCTCATCGCATTTTCAATTTCACTTAGAGAAAATAATTCAGCACTCGAGCTATCTATAAACTCACCATAAATTTCTTGCTTGACAACTTCACTACCTTCTCCGCCTACTTCTTCAATTAATTCTTTAATTTGCTCTTCTTTTAAAAATGGATTATCATAGCTTGAGAATTGAAAATGTTTCCAATTTTTATCGCTGAGTTCTTTTCTGCAAAGTTCATAAAATAGATTTTTTCCTTTAGGAACTCCACCGATAATCGCTCTTGATTTAGGGTTATCAAGCAACATAGGGCGTATGGCGTTATACCAAAGATATTCTCCTTTACTACCTTTTAAAATAATTCCTGCTTCGTTTAAGATAACAAGGTCATATCCAAAACCTTCGATATTTTCACTTCTTTCGGCACTTCTCATATGAAGCACCGCTCCGTTAATGATTAATTTCTTATCTTGTACACTCCAAGAATAAAAATCTTTTGGCAAGTTTTTTAACTCAGGTGTAAAATATAACTCGTAATAGTTTTGTAAGTTTGCTTGTATGGTATCTACCCATAATACATTTTGTCCTAAAAGCAAGTTTTCGATAACAAACTTAGCACTTCCCCTTGTAAAACCAAGTCTTCTGCCCTTTGCTACAGTTATAAAGCGTGGATTTTTATCATCAAAAACTTTAAGTTGTGCCGGAGTGTAAGAAAAATCGATTTTTAATTTCATTTGATTTCACTTCTTATAATTTCAATTTTTTGAACGTTATCGCTGACAACTTCTTGTTTATCCACATATCCATGTTGATTTTTTAGCAAGAACATACTAACGCTAGGAGTATAAGTGCCGATTAAGGAATGGTTTAAAATATCCATTTCACATTTTTGCTTAGCATTGGATACAATTTCTCCAAAATCCTTATCCTTCTCCCACTCGCCTAAGGTTTGCATTGTAATTCCTAAATACACAGCTAATCCCACTTTTGTTTTAGGTGCAAAAATAATACTCTCCTTAGTTTCTTTTAAGACAACTCTTTCATTAAAATAACTCTCTATTTTTGAAACAAGCTCTTCTTTTGTCATACTTTTGCCATTTGTCATCATTCTAGCCATCAAGCCACCCCTTCTTTAAAATTAAATTCTTTGATTTCTAAGTCTAAAAAAGATTTTTTAAAACTAATAATCTCATAATCGCCTTTTAAAACATTCTTATCGTTTTCAAATAACGCATCTAACACGCATTTTACGATATTGTCCCCATCGCCATGCCTTTTGCTGTTAAATCCTATTTTTAAAGAAAACTCATATTTCTTTTGCTTATCAAAGGCTTGAAAACAGCTAATATTATTTTGTCTTCTAAACTCCATTTGCAAGAGTTTTTTAAAATCTAAATATTTAAGATAATCTTTACATGCAAATTTAGATCTTTGCGTGGTTCTTTTATAAGGCACTGGGTTGCTTTTTAAATCAATTTTTAAAATATACTTTTCCATTTCAGACTTTCTTAAATTTAGCTTATATTTTTAAAAGCTTTTTTGCTTTTTATAAAAATTTCAAACCTATCTTTGTTTTCATTAAAAAGTTTTGTTTCTTCAATCTTTTCGATTTCTCTTTTTTCTTCTAGGCTTAAAACTTTCTCTATTTTTTTAACCGACAAAGGAATATTCAAATCTCTTCCTATCCTATCTTGATTTTTGAACATGAAATCAACTAAAGCTTCTTTAAATTCTCCATTAGCTATCAAATTACCATCTTTATAAGTGATTTGCTTAAAAGCATTGATGCAAATTAAAGAATCAATAGATTCTTGATTTATTTTAATTTTTTGATTGCTTCCGTAATTTGCAAAATATGAGTATTTAAAATCGCCTTTAAAAACTCTAAAGCAAGCTTGATTTTTGTATTTATTACAAAGCCATTCTAAAAAAATTTCTTTGTCTTCAAAACGCTTTTTAAACTCGATTTCAGCTCTTTTGCAAACTCTTCTTAATTTCTCATAGGTTGTCCCTACGATATTCTCTCTTTCTAAAGTTTCGAAATAAAAATCTAAGAAAGCATGGATATCCTTAACGCTTTTGAGATATCTACCCACAATATCAGTTGCTTGAGCCTTATTAATTTCCAATAAGTCCATTAAAATTTGTATTTTTTCTTGCATTTTTTACTCCTTAAAAGCATCCTAAGAGCTTGTCTTTGTTCTCATCTTTCATTCCGTAATACTCCATCAAGTTATCAACCACACTAGGATTAGCTTCTTTTTTTCTGCTAAAACGCTGATTTTTTCTTGCTTCATTTTCTTTAGCGTATTTAAGCCATGTATAAAGACTTCCTGCCACACTTGACATTCTTTTTCCATTTCTTTTCCATTCCCTAGCATCCCAATAGCCTATAAAATCATTAGCCAACTCTTCACCAAAGTTTGTGCCATTTTTCTCATTAAAAGCTATTATTTGTCTCATGAGTTCATTTGCATTTGGGACTTTAAACTCTTTTTTTGCCATTTTCTCTAACTCCTTTTTGCTAAAATCAATAAAGCTCGTCACAAAAGAGGCGTTTTGATTAGAAACGCGTTCTTTCTTTTCTTGATTATTTTTTAAATTTTCTAAATTCTCTTTTTTTATAAATTTATTATTATTGATATTTATATTATTTATAAATTTATTATCACGTGCGTGCGTGTGTGTTTCTATATAATGCAAATTCTCTTTTTTTTCGTTTTCAGTAGTTAATTTTCTGTCGATTGATGAAGTGTTATTTTTAAGAGTTTTGCTTAGCTTTTCATCACTGTTTTTAAGCAAAGATAAAGATTTGTTAAAATGCTTTTTAACTTGATAATTTTCATCTTTTAAAATCCATTCATAAAAATTTAAAGATCCATTTCTAACCTTTTTAATTTCTAAAAGTCTGAGTTCAATTAATTCTTTTTTAGCAATTCTTAGTCTATTTAAACTAATTCTTTGATTATTTTTAACTTTTATAAACTCTCTTAGATAGATCTCACTTACAATCGTTTTTTCACTAAGCTTTGCTAATTGAATATACAATGCTAAAGCATCAACGCTAAGACCGCCGTAAGCTATAGTGTTTGATATTTTCAAATAGCCTTTTCTCTCTCTTAGGCTTTTACGTCCCAAAGCTACATCAAAGCTTGCTATAAAATTTGGTATCACCGACTCTCCTTTATGTTATAATTTAAATTAAAAAGGCTTTTTATGATTGAAATGTTTTTTAATTTTCTTGAAAACAAAGAGAATGTAATTCCATTATTATTTGGATTCGTTTGCGGAATTCTTGTAGGTTTTACAATTTGTAATTTTATAAAATATTCTATTTTTAAAACAAAATGTGATGCTATAAATTTTCTAGAAACACCCATTACAATGCACTTGAGAAATGGTAAGCATTTTAAAACTTCTTGCCATTTTTTACAAGAGAATAAATGTTCTAAATTAAAATCATACTGCATATATCACCGACCTAAAAAAAGATTTTCCAAATTAAAAAATAAACTAAAAAACCTATTGAAAATCCCACTATAAAAGCCATTTTTTAACCTTTAATCCGTTTTAAAAAGTCCTTTGCTATAATTTTTTTGCACCAAATCAAGAAAGGACTTATCAAAATGGATGAAAAGCAAAAACAAAAATCTACAGAATCTAGAGTTTCAAAGTTAGAAGAACAAATCAAAGAGTTAGAAAACAGGATAAAACAGCTAGAACAAGCTGTACAACCACAACACTACTCTTTGGAAACTCCAAACTACCTAGGAGAAATCTAAGTCTTAATAAGGCTTAGATTTTTATCATTCTCAAGCAAAGCACCAGTAAGCTCCATTTTATACATAGTTTCCATATATGCAAAAAGTAAATCTTCTACTTTTTCATATTTTCTTTTTTTCATAAGCTTAAGCATTATCTCATAGGTTTCATCGCTAATATCAATTTCAATCCTAACCCTTTTCATTGCCTTTTTTATTCTCTATCCTTTCTTTTTCTCCCACGCTTAGGTATGTTTATAAGATTGCTACGAACATCCACCCAAAATTCATGAGGTATTCCATAGAGTTTTTTAAACTCTATTTGTTTTTTGAAACTTGGGCGTGATTTATTTGTTCTAATCTTTTTAACACTAATAACCGTATAGTGATTACTCAATATTTTTGTAAAATCAAAAAAATCTATTTTTTTCATAACGAAAGTATAAAATAAAGAAACTTAATAAATATTTAATTATGTTTCTAATTATGGAACATAATTTGCTTGAAAAAAGTGTATAATTTTTATACTAAAAAAGGAGAGAATATGGGAAGAAATGGAGATATATTCGATTTTCATTTTGATACTGAAAAATTTAAATTTTATTTAAAAAATAGAGATAAAAAAGTTACATATCAAGATTTGATGGAAATTTTATATAAAAATGGCATAGAAAGCTCAGAAGCAACAATAAAAAAATGGTTGATGTCTAAAGAAGATAATAAAACAAAACCTAAACCACAATATATAAAAATTTTATGCAATGCATTAAATATTCCTTTCAACGAAGTGATATTGCAAGATGTTTTTAGAAATGATAATCAAATAAATTTCAGATATTTTCCAGATATTTATGCAAGTGCAGGACTTGGAACCTCATCTCAAAGTGAAGAAGTTAAAATAGTTTCCGTTGATGAAAATTTTCTAAAAGAAATTTTAGATATACCTATAAAGAAAAGCTATGATATTATAAAAATTAATGGCGATAGCATGGAACCTATTTTATCTAATGGAGATTTTATTATTGTGGATAGAAGCAAAAATTCACTTGGGGCTATTTCAAATGCAGATATTGTTATTTTTAGAAAAAATGATGATTTATTTTGTAAAAAAATTAAAAAAGAACCTTTTGAAGATTATATTTTTTTAGTTTCTGAAAATAAAAAATACGAGGATAAAAAAGTAGATAATAGCGAATTTGAACAATGCGAGATCTTAGGTGCTGTAGTATCAAAAATGGCGATTGAAACCTTTAAAAATTTTATAGAAGTGGTGGGATGAGAGTAAAATTAAATATTTTTGAGATATCTAATATTATAAGGGTTACTGATTATGGAGCTAGTTGTCCTTTAGAAGTAAGTATTAAGGATAATTCTAAATTTATATTAAAAACTAAATATAACAGTGTTTGCGGAACTGGAAAAAGCTTATTTGCTGAACTTTTTTCTTATTTATATTTGCAAGAATTAAATTTTAAAGATATCCCCGGCATAGCTTTATTAAATATAGATGATGATTTTATAAAATTAGCAGATAATAAATTAAAAAATGGAACTCAAAGAGACAAAGAAGCATTAGAAAATATCAAAAATTCAAAAGGTTTAAATTTAGGAATTTCATATATATTTAATGCAAGTAAAATTTATCCAAAAGAATTAACAAATAAATTTAAAAATTATACTTGCTTGTATGATGGAATTTTAATGAATAGTGATAGAGAATTTAAAAATCCAAATATTTTAATCAATGATTTAAAAAAGATTTTTTTGATTGATTTTGGTTTAGCTTTTGATATATTAAAGGCATTAAATATTATTTTAGATGATGAGATTAACTCTAATCAGTATTTTGATAAAAATACTTTCGATAAAAATTATTTATTACTTGACCACTTAAAACATATCAAAATAAATAAAAAGAAATTAAATTGTCAAGAAATTTTAGATATAATAAACGCTATACCATTAGAGTGGCTAAGCTTGACTTCAGCACAAAAACAAGCTTTAAGCAATATGATATATAAAAGACAAGGACAAAAAGCGGTATATAGTTATGAAAATGTTTAAATATAAAATGATAAAATATTTTCCTTACTCAGCCAGTGAAGAATTTATAAATATAGGTTTTTGGCTTTGGGATGAGAATGGAAATAAAATACAACATTATATTAGCCATACACATTTAAAAATATTATCTAAATGTCATTTTCTAAATACCAATTTTATTAAAAATAGTATTGAAAGATTAAAATTAGAAACAAATGAAAAATATTGGTATGGTAATCATTTTAGATTTAGCGAATTTGATACTATATTGCATGATACTTTAGAAAGTGCAAAAAATTTTTTATATTATGAAAAAATAGGAGAAAAATTTAAAAATTTTGGATCAAAAGAAAGAAATATAAGATACGAGGAAATAAAAAATAATGCTATTAATTTAATAGATACTGATTTTAAAAATGATTTAGAACTAATATCTGAGCGTGGAGAATATAACTTTCATATTATAAATAAGCATTCTAAAAACGAAATATTTTCAAGACTTGGAAATATAGCAAACATAGATGATATAAAAGAAGCTTTTGCAAAAACTTTAGAATATGATATGCTTTTATATTTCTTACAATGTGAAGAATTTACGCTTAGTAAAAAAACTCAAAAAGGTAGGGAAAATTTAGAAAAAGTGCATTTTTATTTTAAACCTTTTTATGATGAAGAAAACCAAAGCAGAACTTTAAAAGAAATGATTAAAGCAACAAGTTAAACAAAATGAAAAACTCATACTTTTACCGTTGCTAGCAACTCTAGCTTTTGCTGATTACACACAATATAAACCGAGTGAAGATTTTGCAAAGTATTTTACTAAACAAAACTGCTCTCAAGTTTTAGATAAGTTTTATTATCTAAATTGTTATGATTATAATTATAAAGGCACTAAAGCTGTAGCTTATAAATTAGAAGCGGAAAATTTAAAAGGCGAACAAATTAAAAAACGCCCACGATTTGAAGATGATACAAATATCCCTAAAAAATATCGCACCACTTGGAGTGATTATAAAAATAGTGGTTATGATAGAGGACACACTCTTTCTAATGCCTCAATGAGAAAAACAACTCAAGCTCAAAGAAGCACATTCTTAATGAGTAATATTACTCCACAAAATCCACAAATCAATCAAAGGGTTTGGAACAAGATTGAAAAAAGAGAAAGACAAGTAGCTTCAAAGCTTGGAAGTTTAGAAGTTTTAAATTTGGTTAATTATGATA
>NZ_MJWZ01000073.1:0-8201 GCF_001762535.1 Campylobacter sp. BCW_6889
GCTTTTAGCTAAACTCTCAAAAACAGGTAAAAAATCCTTATCAAATCCGCTAATTTCAATTTTTATAGCCATTTATATCCTTTCTTATATAATTTTTATTTTTATTATACCATAAAGGATTTTGTTGTAAAATTGGAAAAAACTTTTTTTATATATAAAATTACATAAATAAGACAATCAAAATACAATATAAAAGATTAAAGAATAGTAAAAACGGTTTTTTAAAAAAACTAATATAAATATATGGCTAATTATATAATTAATCCTCCTCTAAGCCATCATTAATTCCTGCTTCTGCAAGTTCAAGCTGTTCTTTTTGATACACTTTATCATCTTTGGCATCTTTAAAACCTTTTAATAATAAAGTTTTCATTTGCTCTATATATTCTTGATCTTTACACATATTAATCCTTTTTATTTATCAGGTTTAAAACCACTATCTAAAATTATTTTTGTCATTGCACCTTTAAGTTTATCAAAACGATTTAAAGCTTGCATATTACTAACTCTAAGCAATCTTATTTTATCATCTTTTTTATAAAACACTTTAAAAACTTCATCACTTTGTTTGTGTTTTACCATATCATCTAAACCACATTTTTCTATAAACTCACAATCTTTAGCAAAAACTTCATTTTCTACATCAAATAAATCTTGTTTATAAGCATTTGATGAATGGGGATCACAAGAATGAACATCAATAATATAATCTTGTATATTTTTTTGCATAGCAAATCCTTTAAAAAATAGTATAAATTTTTATTTTTAGAATGACTTAAAATCTTTTTTTAATTTTTATAAATATTAAGGATATTATTTTTTTATATTATGTTGATGATCTTTTTTATCAAAGTCATAAAATGTAACAAATATGGCTACGGCTATTGCAAAAGCTAAAATAATATGAATGAGATAAATCCATATTGTTTACTTTGTAATATGTTATTTTAACATATAAATTATAACAAAAAAGAAAAAAAATAAAATGAAAATAATAAGAAATTGATTTTTTATTATTTATTATGATAATCTTATTTGAGTACTTTTAAAAAGCTTAGAGTATAAAGTGTTGTGATGTAGCTTTTAAAAAGAAGAATAAAAACAAAGAAGCAGAAAACGCCCTTATAAAAATTATTAATTATATTCACTAACCATAGATGTAATAAAAAATATTGAGTAAAATATAATCAAAACAAATTTCTATTTATTTTTATAAAAACTGCATTTTTAAATTTGCTATGTTATAATTAAAAAAAGGTTGTATAAATATGAAAAATTATTATATTTCAGAAGGTGTAAAAGCTTTATTTTCTATCTATTTTAAAGATCAAACTGAAGAAAATTTCATTAAAGCTCTTAACGAATTTGCTAAAGAAAGTCAAATAAATTCTCAAGAAATAAAAGACAAATCTTTTAGAGAATTTAAAGAAGCCATTTCTAAATTACCAACTATAGATCTTTTGAATACTAGATTTGATAAGCTTGAATATTCAATAGGTGCTAAACTTGATAAGCTTGAAGATTCAGTTGATAAGCTTGAATATTCAATAGGTGCTAAACTTGATAAGCCTGAAGATTCAGTATGTGCTAAACTTGATAAGCTTGAAAACAAACTAGATAGTTTTAAAAGAGAAGTTAGAACATATGTAATTATTCTTGCTGCTTTAATGTTTATTTTACAGCCTACAATTTTTGATTTAATTTTGTCTATCTTTAAATCATTTCTAAGACAATAAGGTTTTTAGTTTTCACTTTCGTTAGTGTGTTTATCATTGAGATAATGAGCTACTAAAACCAATGTACCAAAAACGAAAGTGATAGCACCAATTAAAATAGCTATATTATAACCATCCATTTTTTCTCCTTTTTTTCAAAAAAGTTCAATCTTTAAGAAAGATTGATGATAATGCAACTACCGTTAAAATTAGCAAACTTTCGATGAGAATAATAAAAGCTCTACTATCGCCTGTTTGTAAACCATAAAGACTATTTATAAACAATCCTATGCCAATAGATTCCATGAATATTAAGATTGCTTTTGTGGGTATTTTTGTAAATATTACTATTTTTTTGAAAAAATCCTTCTTTTTTCTCCTTATCTTATAACAAAAAAATGCTAAAAGTCAAGGGATAAAATATCCCACCTTAGGGTTAAGTTACACTAGATTGTTTCTAGTGTGAGAATATTATTTTAAATGTTTTACCATAAAGTCCATTATTGCCCAAACACTTGAAATTATAGTGGCAATGCTAACAACACAAGCTCCTAGCCAATAGATTCCTTGCTGTTTTAATGAACTTTCCATTCGTTTGATTTCAGCTTCAAGTCCTTTAGTCTCAGATTGGAATAAATCCTTGCTAACCAACTCATTTCTTATTTGCTCAATGGCTTCTTGCTTTAAATTCCCAAAATTAAGCCTTTGCGTTGTTGCTCTATCATTAGCAAATTCTTCAAAAGCTTGAATGAGCTTTTTAGCTTGATCAGTATCTGAAAAAATACTTTTCAATAATGTTTTAAAGCTCTCATTGAGTGTAATTTCTTTTTTCATGGCATATCCTTGCATACTAACTCCTAAATTATAACATATTTTCATGTGCGCTCTTAGGCTACATTTCCAATTTGCTTCCACCATGTTTTTTTCTCAGAGTGAAATCTATAACCTAATTGCTTGATTTTTTCATTTAAACCATAGGTATTTCTTACAATTCAATAATAACCATTTTCATTTTTCACTTTGAGTCCCAAAGATAACAAAATTTGTCTTTCATCTTCGCTAAAAGTTGTAGCGTTTGATTGTGAAAAGTTTTGTGAGAAATCAACTTTCTTTTTGTTTTCATGAGTATTGTTTTGGCAAGCTTCAATATCGATAATAATATTGCTAGTTTCAGTCATTCCAACGCCCATTTCTTCAGTAGAATATAATCCACTAAGTTAGAATTTTACCACTAGCCCAAGTATTTATTGTAGAAGCAGAGACATCTAATTGTCTTCCTAATTCAGTTTGAGTAGTGTTTAACTCTTTACAAACTTCTTTAATAATATTTTCTTTCTCTTCTGTCATGCTAATCCTTTATTTTAGATTAATATTTTTTAGTAATAATTTTTTCATTACTTTTCAGAAATGAAAGGATTTGGCTCATTTTTTGAGTTTCCCTGTCTTAGTGCAGGGATTATTATATTTTCTACTATTTTATTTTTAAGCATTTCAAAATCTTTGTCATTGATTTTTCCTATGTAAGTTTTTATCCTTTTAGTATCAAAAACTCTCATTTGTCCTAAAAGTGCAACTTGTAAAGTGCCTTTATTGTCCTTAAATTTGTGAAATAAAAAGCCTTTTTTTGTTTTTAGTCTTAGAACTTAAAGGTGCGCCTAAAAATGTGCCATTATAAAAACTATTTATTACCAAAACAGGACGCGTAAAAAACTCATTTTTATCTTAAACTTCAGCACCGATATTTAAACCAATGCTAAGCCAATAAATCTTTTTTTACACTAACTTTTCTGATTAATTTTACTTTGTTTAAGCTCTTTTTTCGTTCGTTCCAGCTGTCAAATTGCACTTCGTTTGTTTTATTCCTTTTATATCCTTTGGCATAATGCTATGTAATGCTGTAAGCAGAAGTTTTATCTTTAAATATTTCTTTTCTCTATTTTTCTAAGTTTTTTCATTGTTTCTCCTGTCTTTTTAAAAATTAATTCTCGATTTGTTTTTCAACTAATTTTCTCTTTCTTTTTTTGATTTATTGGTATTTTGGTTTATGATTTATATAAAAAGCAAGATCCTTATTATAACAGTTTCATTTTTTTAAATAGCGAAAAATGAAAGGAGTGATAAAGATTTTGAGATTTTTCCATGTATAAAATAAGGCAGATTTTTATTTTATCAATAGCAATTATTATTAAAAAAAATAGCAGAAAATTTCATTTGCCTATATTAATGTAACTTTTTATTACAATCAGCATTTTCAAAAAACTTTATCATTATTTCAGCTTAAATTTTATCATTTAAAATTAAACTTGATATAAATCTTTTCGTATACTTTGCTCGCTCGATTTAAATATATAAAAGCATAATATTGAGTAATACTATGTAATTTTAAACAAGGCATGGTTTTTGATAAAATTTTTAGATGAAAAAATCTACAAGCTTGATTGTTTTATTGATTAATTCCAAAACAAGAACTAAAAATTAACAATCTTAGTCTATTAAAATTCTTTTTATACAATTAAAAAATAATTATTATATACAAATGTGAAAATATGGATAATACGCAAAAATATGCAGCTATAGATCTTAAGTCATTTTATGCTTCTGTTGAATGCATTTTAAGAAAATTAGATCCTCTAAATACCAATCTTGTAGTTGCGGATGAAAGTAGAACTGAAAAAACAATATGTCTTGCGGTATCTCCCGCATTAAGATCTTATAATATATCAGGCAGATTAAGACTATTTGAACTAATACAAAAAGTAAAAACAATCAATTACAAGCGCTTAAAAATTGCTAAATATTTCAGTGCAAAATCATACAATCATCTTGAACTAATAAATAATCCTAATTTAGAACTTGATTACATTGTCGCAAAACCTAGGATGTCAACATATATAGACTATAGTTCTAAAATCTACAGTATTTATTTAAAGTATTTTGATCCAAAAGACATTCATATTTACTCCATTGATGAAGTATTTATTGATTTAACTCCTTATATCAAACATTATAAGCTATCTGCTGACAAACTCATTGAAAACATATTATTTGAAATTTTAAAAACAACTCAAATAACAGCAACTGCGGGAATAGGAACAAATCTTTACTTAGCAAAAATTGCAATGGATATATTAGCCAAAAAACAAAATATTAATAAAGATGGACTTTGCATAGGGTATTTGGATGAAATGCTTTATAGAAGAAAATTATGGCAACACACGCCCATAAATGATTTTTGGCGTATAGGCAAAGGATATGCAACAAAACTAAAAAGCATAGGCATTAACAATATGGGAGATTTAGCAAGATACTCTCTTAATAACGAGGATAAACTTTATCAAATTTTTGGAGTAAATGCTGAGTTATTAATCGATCATGCTTGGGGGTTTGAAAGCTGTACAATGCACAAGCTATTAAAGAATATAAAAGCAAACATATCTCTAAGGTAATGGCTAAGGTTTTGCCTAAACCTTATAGTTTTAAAAAAGCTAGAGATATGCTTAAAGAAATCGTCGATCATATGGTTCTTGAGCTAATTGAGCAAAATTTAACATGCAATCAAATCATTTTAGATGTACAATATGATAAAGAAAGCTTAGAAAAGGTACAAAGCTACAATGGTCCAATGAGCAAAGATTCCTATGGAAGATCTATTCCAAAAAATGCACATTCAACAATCAATTTGGATTACCACAGCTCTTCCTTGGAAACTATTTGCAATAAAGGTTTAGAATTGTTTGATTTAATAGTTAATGCTGATTTTTTAATTAGAAAAATAAGTCTTACTCTTAATAATGTTGTAAAAAATGACACGATAAAAAAATTAAAGAACCCAGTCTTTTTACTGACTTAGAACAGAAGGAAAATAAAAATTTTATAAAAGAAGAGAAATTACAAAAAGCTAGACTCGCGATTGTTCACAAATATGGAAAAAAATCTATTTTTAAAGCCTCGAGTCTTGAAAATGGCTTAAAAATTAATTCGCAAATAGGAGGACACAATGCCTAATAACCAAGATGATATTATTAATATTAAATACAAAAAATCTACAAAATATCCTCTTATGCCATTAGAAAAAAGAGCGGCACAGTTTGCTCCATTTTCAGTGCTTAAAGGATTTGATGAAGCAATTGAAAAAAAAGAAAAAAGAAGTGGAAAGAAAGCTTGAAAAGTCTATCTATATAAACGAGTAATCATGTTTTTATGAGAAAAAATATTTTAGATATAAAAATCAATTAAAAACAAGTAAAAAAATAAGTATTTTTTAAATAGTGTATTTTTTATACCACTTTTATCTCTATATATTTTAGACTTAAAATAAAATTAATTAAAATTAGTATTAAAATTTTATCTTTTTTTTCTGTGAATTTTCATATAAAAAATATTGTTTTTTAAATGATTAAAAAAATAAAAAAATTATCTTGTACTTTTCACGAGCAAAAATTCAAAGAGAAAATTACAGCAAAACTATATTTATTTTGATTTATTTTTTTGTTTTTTTATCTATCATTTTTTATTTTTATTTTTATTTTTATTTTTTTACCTATCTTTACTCTAAAATTTTTGTAAATTTTTCAATTAAAAAATACTCCAAATCCAAACCCACAAAAAGACAAAAATAGTTTTAATTAAGCATTAAAAAGTCTAGCCTTTAGCAAGAGCATTTTTATACCTATCCTAAAGCAAAGAATGCCTATAAATTGGAGATTTATAGTATTTTTAGAATGAAATTTATTTTTCTCAAAAAAAGGGTGTTAAAAAATTTTATACCTAACATTCATTAATTTCGTTAATAATATTGCCATTTTTGTACCTAACCTAAAGTATTTTTAGCCCCTGAAATAGAAAAGTATTCTTCTCACCCTTTATCACCTCATTTATTCCCCTTCTTTATCCGCTACATTTCATTGAATAATTTTCATCATTTATCCCCTCATTTATCACCCCCTTTATACCCCATCTCCCATTCCTCCCTATCTTGCATTCTACGCATTCAAATCTCATCTTAACGCTATCCTTAACACAAATCCTTATAGCCTTTATACTCATTCTTTCTCTCATTTATCACCTCATTTATTCCCTCATTTATTGCCTTATTTATTGCCTCATTCTTTCTCATTTACTCCCTATCTTTGCCATTTTTTAAACATATTTCTAGCATAAACTTTCCCTGATATATAAAAATACTCATTTCATACCCAAGTTAAATAAAAATACGGTATAATTTCATAAAGCACTAAAACCACAGAAGAAAACTTATGTCTAAAACTAATACACGCCCAAGCGAAAAAACAAAATGCACAAAGCCATAGAAACTTGATTTACCAAAATATACCTAAACAAAATAATCCACAAAGAGAAAAACGACAAATTATTTGTCAATATAACTAGCTGTCTAGCATTCATACTCTCAATCTATGGCAAAACAGATGAAAACAAAAGCAAAATGACACCTGCTGTTATAGCTTATATCAAAAAAACAAAAAACACTTTTATTGCCAAACTAAAAAGAGTTAAAAACCATGAGAGCATTATCGATTTACAAGCCAAATACCCAAAGCTTGATATAGTTTCAGCCTATCAATTCCTAACCCTCAAAGATAAATTCAAAATTACCAAATCAGAAATCCAAGATTTTGAAACACTAATCGATATTCTTTCAAAAAACGCCCAAAAATCAAAAAAATAACCCTAAAACGATAAAAACATTAAAAAAATCATTTTAGCCTTTTAAAGGCTAATTCTGTCATTTTAAACCCTATATCCATTCAAGATACCCACTTGCAATCAAAAAAAACACAAAAAAACCTACAAAAATCGCAACACAAAACAAAAACCACAGCCCATTTCAAAACTGCAAAGCATTTTTGAAAATTCGCAAGAACTTCTAAAATAAGCCCTAGCTCTCATATTATCGCTATAAATCAAGCACAATCAAAAATACACGCCATGAAGAAAATTTTGCAGTTTTTAGCTCTAAAGTCTATTTTTGCCAAAAATCTTACACAATAACTCGATTATCAACAATGCTTAAAAACCTACAAAATAGATATTTTAAAAGCTTTTTACAAATCGCAAAATGTCGGTAAAACATTGATGATTACTTGCCCGCAATAATAAGCTTTAAATGCCTATATTTGGGCTATATTATTGCATTATGCCCATTGGCTCAACTTTTTACATTTTTTTCAAAAAAAGCAAAAGAACCTAAAAATAAGGGTTTTAACATAATAAGCCCTAAATATTGATATTTTATTTTTTATTACACTTTTTAGTATATTTTTTCAACAATAAAAATTAAATTAATATTAAAAACCCTATAAAATAGTATTTTAAATAAACTCTTTTTTGTAGTTAAGTTGTAATAAAGTTGCACTCAAGTTGTAATAAAAATAACATTAACTACATATTAACTACACTTTTACTTCAAAAAACATGCAAATTTTCACATTTTTGTAGTTAAAGTGTAGTGAAAGTGTAATAAAGTTG
>NZ_MJWZ01000074.1:0-908 GCF_001762535.1 Campylobacter sp. BCW_6889
ATGAAAAACAAACATTTTTTTATTATTGGCGGTGGTGATTTACAAGCAGATTTAGTGTTACATGCAAAAAAAGATTTTATCACTCATGTTTTTGACTACAATGAAAATTGTTTTTGCAAAGATTTAGCAGATTATTTTCATCCTATTTCTATTGCTGATAAAGAAAAAATTCTGGAATTAGCTATCAAATTTAATATAGTAGGTATTGCTACTGCTGCTACAGAACTTGGAAATTTAACAGTATGCTACATTGGAGAAAAGCTTAATCTTGGAACTAATTCTTATGAATGTGCTAAAAATACTACAGATAAAAGCTTAATGAAAAAAGTATTTGAAAGAAACAATATCAATCATGCTAAATACTTTATACTCAAAGATGAAAAAGATTTAGAACAAATTGCTAATTTCCCTGTTGTTGTAAAACCAAGCGATAGAAGTGCTGGAAGAGGAGTTGTAAAAGTATTTGATAAAGAAAATTTAAAAAAATATTTTTACAAAGCTAAAGATTTCTCTTATAATAAAATCGTTTTAGCCGAAGAAGTTTTAAAAGGTAGACAATTTAGTGTAGAAACTATAAGCTCTCATGGTAAACATCAAATTATAGCTATCACAGAAGAATATTTACGAGAAGGCGAATTTGCAAATGATTTTTTAGAAACACAGCATTTGATTCCTGCTAGGATAACTCATCATGAAAAAAAAATTATTCAAAATGAAATTATTAAAGTTCTAAATGCTTTTAAAATTAATTTTGGAGCTTCACATATAGAAGTAAAATTTGATACTAACGGGGGGGGGGATTTAAAAAATGCAAATTATCGGTCATAGAAATCGCAACCCGCTTAGGAGGTTGGCGTGATGTATTAGCATATCATTCTTATGGCATTGATTATTTACAACTCTTAATT
>NZ_MJWZ01000074.1:958-1910 GCF_001762535.1 Campylobacter sp. BCW_6889
AAAGTAAATACAAAAGCTAAAAATTTTTGTCTGGTTAAAATGATTTTTACCAAAGAAGATTATGAGTTTTACAAGAAATTAAAAACTTTAAAACCACAAATGATAGTAAAAGAAAGAATTTATGTAAAAAATGATGAAAATTTTTCCTATTCTTCATCACTAATGGATTCTAAGGGTTATTATTATTTGAAAATTTCAAAGGATGAGGATCCTGAAATTTATATAAAAGGAAAGCTTCACTTCTAAACTCCTAGTAAAAATCTTTTAGCAGATTTTTACTAGGAGAATCTATGAAAAACAAACATTTTTTTATTATTGGCGGTGGTGATTTACAAGCAGATTTAGTGTTACATGCAAAAAAAGATTTTATCACTCATGTTTTTGACTACAATGAAAATTGTTTTTGCAAAGATTTAGCAGATTATTTTCATCCTATTTCTATTGCTGATAAAGAAAAAATTCTGGAATTAGCTATCAAATTTAATATAGTAGGTATTGCTACTGCTGCTACAGAACTTGGAAATTTAACAGTATGCTACATTGGAGAAAAGCTTAATCTTGGAACTAATTCTTATGAATGTGCTAAAAATACTACAGATAAAAGCTTAATGAAAAAAGTATTTGAAAGAAACAATATCAATCATGCTAAATACTTTATACTCAAAGATGAAAAAGATTTAGAACAAATTGCTAATTTCCCTGTTGTTGTAAAACCAAGCGATAGAAGTGCTGGAAGAGGAGTTGTAAAAGTATTTGATAAAGAAAATTTAAAAAAATATTTTTACAAAGCTAAAGATTTCTCTTATAATAAAATCGTTTTAGCCGAAGAAGTTTTAAAAGGTAGACAATTTAGTGTAGAAACTATAAGCTCTCATGGTAAACATCAAATTATAGCTATCACAGAAGAATATTTACGAGAAGGCGAATTTGCAAATGATTTTTTAGAAACACA
>NZ_MJWZ01000075.1:0-19256 GCF_001762535.1 Campylobacter sp. BCW_6889
CTCTTGTTTTCTATCTTCATCTTCTAAGATTTCATCTAGTCCTTGTGCGATTTGAAGTTTTAAATTTTGCATTTTTGCAGGAGCTAAAAAACTAAAATGATATTCGTTTAATTCTTTATTATCTTCTAAAGCATTTTTGATGATTTTATCATACTCATGTAGCTGTGTAAAATACCCTACTCCTAAATCTTTGTTTTCAAATTCCTTATAAGCACTTTTATAAACTTTAGCAATGTTTTTTGAGATAATAAAATAAAGTTTGATTAAATTAGTATCAAAGCTAAGATTTAATTCTTTAAATTCATAATCTTTACTAAAGTCTTGTTTGAATTGATTAAGAATATTTATATCCTCTATATCTTTTAAATCTTTTAAATCTATATTAAATTCATTTAAAGCCTTATTTTGTTCTTTTTTTTCATTATTGATTAAAAGATTATAGATAGGTAAATTATCTTTTTGAAATCTATCACTTTTATAATGAAGTCTTATTATAGGTTCTTTTAACTCTATTTGATTTTTACTTTGTTCTCCTAAGCCCTCTTTAGGATTAAAGCTGTGATCAAATTTAAACTTAGTAGGAGTAAAGCTTACTTTTAAAGGAAAACCTTTATCACTAATACAAGCTGATATGAGTTCTTGTAAGATTACATATTCATTATTGACTTTCTTTTGAGATAAGGATCCTTTTACATTAACAACTTTAGTACAAGGAACACTTACACCTGCTATAGTATTAGGACAAGCTACTATACTAGAGTTTAATAAATCACTTTCTAGCATAATAGGCACACCATCATCTTTAAAAGTTTTTCCTTTGTTTGATTTAAGTATGACTTTACCTCCATGGATACATTCTAGGTTTTGATTTTCTAAAAGAGCATGAAGTTTAGCTATAGCTTGTTTTTTATCTACTTGTGTGGTTTTTTGTTCTTTTAAAGTGTTTGAAATTAAGTCTTTATACTCTAAGCTTTGTTTGCTTAAACATTCTAATTTGATATTTAAAGAATTTTCTATAATAGAATAATTAAGCAAGCAAAGTTCATCATTTTTATAAAAGATACTAAGTCTTCCTAAACCACTGCTTTCATCTTTAGGAGAAAAATAATAACTAGGTGTATCTTGTTTTATAGTATTATCTTGATCTAATTCTCCAAAGTAAAAAGGATTGTTAGGAAGTTCATTTGAGCCTGTAAGGAGTATACCTTGAAAATAAATTTTAGAATGAGTTAAATCAACATTTTTAGCCCTTAAGACTTCACAATCAATCACTTCTTTATCATTAGCAAAAATTGTTTCTTTTACTTTTTCAAGAGGCATGAATTTTCCTTAAATTTTTAGTCATTTTATGATAACTTAAACTCCAGTATTTATCGCTTTTTTCTCCTGCTAAAACATTAAAATAAAATTCATTTCTATCTTTTTGATATTCTTGTGAGATATTACCA
Source organism: Campylobacter sp. BCW_6889 (assembly GCF_001762535.1). Lineage (NCBI taxonomy): Bacteria > Pseudomonadati > Campylobacterota > Epsilonproteobacteria > Campylobacterales > Campylobacteraceae > Campylobacter > Campylobacter sp. BCW_6889. The sequence goes on from NZ_MJWZ01000075.1 coordinate 1,449, forward strand.
TAATCATATTTATGATAAAGCATTCTTGAAAGCATTTCATCTTTAGGTATAAAAATAAAAGGATAAAACTTACTCACACTAAAATTATTATATTTTTGACTCAAATCTAAATCTTGTATCGCAATAGCTTCATAATCATTATCTGCTTTTAAAAGTTTAATTTGTCTATCTTTTCTATCGAAATAAATCAATTCAAAATCGCCTTTTATGCTTGTATTAAATTTTTTAGTGATAGATTCCAAACAAAAATCTAATTTATTATATATACTTTTAAGTTGGGAGGCTTTATCATAAAATTTTTTAATACTTTCATAATATCTTTGATTTTCTATATCTTTTTTACAAAAAGTTTGTATTTTCTTTTCTAAATTTTCCTGATTTACATAACATATATAATTATTATCTAGCATAGATCTAGTCCAAGTAATAAAAGCTCTTGCACCTTTTACGCTTTGTAAATTATCATCAATGTTTTGAAATTTCAAAAAGATAGAGTGAAGAGATTTGATCAAGCCAAAGATATCTATCAAATTTCCAGGCACTTTATATTCATCATCAATAAGCTCTATTCCTATATCAGAAAGTTTTTGAATAACCCAAGTAACGCAGTTGTTTTCAAGAAGCTTATAGGTAAATTCTTCATTGATTGGTTCTTTGCTATTAGGTGTAATTTCTTTTGTAGTATTAAAATCATTTTTAATATTTGCAAGTAGGATTTCATATTGTTCTTTAGAAAGTTCTAAAGTGCAACGATTAGAGGGTTTGAAAGCTTGGGGGCTTCTTAGTTTTTTAATAATATAACAATTTTTATCAATATTGCTATCTAATACATATTGGTTATTGTTAAATACTTTGTCAGGAGATCCTATAAGAGATTCTGCAACATTAGCAATTCCAGTTCCAAAACCCCAAAAACCATCATTGAATTCATTAGGTTCTTTAGCTTCATACCATTTTTGATCTATCTTGTCCCATTCTTTGTTTTTAAGATATTCTTGTCTTAATGTTTCATCTGCTTTATCAAGCTCATCAGGACTTTTGCCTTTGGTAAGTCCTAAGAAAGCGTGGGTGAAATCTAAGCCGTTTCCATTATAAAGACTAACTAATATTTCATATTCTAAAAACTCATCAATATAAATCGTTGCATAATATTTCATTTATAAAATCCTTTCTAATATGTTGCCAGTCCATAAAAAAAGAACAATGTGCAAGTATAACCCAAGGCGAATAGTAAAACACTAAACATAAACTTTCTTTTAAAAATGGATATTAAGAAAAATACTCCTATACCACAACAACCAACAATAAACAAGCTTAAACTAGAAAAATAAAATGCTAAAAATATAAATACCGCAGATAAAACCAAAGGAATGGCATTATAAATATATAATAAATTAAACATTATGCAAGAATATACAATAACAAATAACTCTATTGCATTTCTATCAAATATTAATAAAAATAAATTCTTATCATATTTACCATAACTAATGTAAATGTAGTGAAAAGTTAGAATAATATAAGTTACCAAAGCAAGAATCAAGCTACACACAAACCAAGCAATTTGTCCACTTGATATATTGTCTATTCCTTTGCTTTCTAGCTTTGTTTTGAGTTTAGAATAAATAGGAATTTGCAAATTTACTCCTAATATAGATAAATTGTTTTATTATAACCAATCTACTTAATACTTTTAATTAATTTAAATTCTTTGTTTTTAAGATATTCTTGTCTTAATGTTTCATCTGCTTTATCAAGCTCATCAGGACTTTTGCCTTTGGTAAGTCCTAAGAAAGCGTGGGTGAAATCTTCTCTTTGCCAGTAACACTGATTTTTAAAATCCAAAAAACATTCTACCAATGGATCAATATAAATCGTAACATAATATTTCATTTATAAAATCCTCCTAATAACTCAAATATATATACCATAGCCACTAAAAAAATATATCCACATAAAAAAGTTATTAAAATTCTCCAAGCTCTTAAAAAGATAAAAATTACAGGTGCAAAAATAAAAAATAAAATTTTAAAATTATAGATAAACTCATGATATTTCATATATATAAATATTAATATCACAAGCAACAATAATGCAAAAAAATTTTTAATATAAAGCATATTCAATATAAAAATAAATAACATAATAAATAAAATAGTGAATTGATCATAATTGTTACTGATATAAAAATATACCATAGGAATGATAAAAATCCCTACACTACATACAAACCAAGCAATTTGCCCACTTGATATATTGTCTATTCCTTTGCTTTCTAGTTTTTCTTTGAGTTTAGAATAAATAGGAATTTGCAAATTTACTCCTAATATAGATAAATTGTTTTATTATAACCAATCTACTTAATACTTTTAATTAATTTAAATTCTTTGTTTTTAAGATATTCTTGTCTTAATGTTTCATCTGCTTTATCAAGCTCATCAGGACTTTTGCCTTTGGTAAGTTCTAAGAAAGCGTGGGTGAAGTCGATTTGCTTTATGCTTTCACCCAGGGTTTGAAAAAGATCATTCATTTATATTTTCTCTAGCTTGTTCCATAAGTTCTTTTGTACTTACTTGTGGTTTGTAATTAAATGATTTAGAATAACTTGAAGCATTTGCACATTCTTTGATTTTAGATTCTAACTCTGTAGCATTTTTTGGATCTTCATAGTATTACATACTTTTTTGGCTCTGAAGAGCAAGCAGAAAAAACACAAGCAGTAACTACACTTAATAAAGCTAGTTTGATTGTATTTTTCATTTTTAATCCTTTTTTTGTATATTTATAATAATTATAATATACTATTATTAACTAATAATATATAAAAAATATTTTTTATATATTATTATATATTATGATTACAAAGAGTAACTATTATTGTCTAGTTATCTCTTTTTCAGGTTGTGTTTTTTCCATAGATTTAAAAGCTTTAAGTTTATTATGAAAATCAATAAAATTTAATTGTTTTTTGACTTCATGCTACCTACACATTTAGAAGATTATTTAGAATATAAAACAAAACTATCACTAAAAAATCAAAGAAACAAAAATAAATATTATTTATTAATAAATAATAATATATAATATTATACAAAAATATAAAAAAGGTTTTTTTATGATAATATCTGTTGTAAATAAAAAAGGTGGTGTTGGAAAAACTCCTTTTGCTTTTTCAATTGCTAAAGATTTAGAATATTTTTTACAAAGCAATGACAATTCTATTATAGAAAAGATTTATCCTGAAAAAGCAAAAATTTTACCAACTCCAAAAAAATAGATAATTGCGTTTATGATTTTGGTGGTTTTGTAGAAAAAGGGGTATTAGATATTATTAAAGAAAGTAATAAGATTATTATTCCTTGCACGAGTAATTACAATTCTTTACTTAGAACATTGGAAACTTTAAATGAAATAGGTAATGATGATAGAGTTTGTATCTTGGTTACAGATTATAGAGATGAGAAAGAGAAAAGGCAAATTTGTGAAACTCTTGAAAGCAATTTTACAGATTTAAATCTCTTTTTCTTTAAATTTTCAAAGATAATTGAAAATTCTATGAGTAGTGGAGCTTCTTTTACTGAACTTTATAATGAAAACAATCTTTCAAGATTAAGTTATACAAATTTTTTCAATGAGTATCAAAGACTTTTAGATTTTATTAGAAAGGATAAATAATAATGGAAAAAAAACCCTTTACAATAGCAGAAGCTTTAAACTCTGAAACAAGCTCTCAAAAAACATATAGTAAAGCTGATAAAAAATCAGCTGGGAGAAAAACTATAGATCAAAAACTAAGAAGAGACAATTTAGTAGTTTGCAGACTTAATGAACAAGAAATGGAAATTTTGAAAAAATTAATGGATTTAGATTTAGTAAGTGAATATGGCACTTATATAAGAAAATTAATCTTAAAAGAGGCACGAGCTTTAAATATTAATAGTTAAAAATGTTAAAATATCCTTGCAAAAAATAAAAAGACAAATTGAAGATGAAAAAGATTATGACGGTCGAAGTTTATTTGACTTAATCGAATTAGAATTTTCACAAGGAGAAGAAAATGAGTTGCTTAACTCTAAGTAAGTTCTTATTAATGTTTTTATGTTAAAATTACAGCATCATTAGCACATAGAGGGGTCTTTTTACATAATATTTTTAAAATGACGACTCATTTTGCCTTCAAGATTTAGCAAATAGGACTACATATTATGGATTTGTCCAATAAAGATACAGAATTTTCTATAATTCAACCAAAAAAGACTGCTGTTCTTGTAGATCTTTCTTTTTTATTGAAGGATACAATACACACAAAAGCATTAAAACAATGGAAGCCGCAGAATTAGCCAAAAGATTAAAAGACTATGTGTGGGAAACTCTTAGAAGAAGTGAAGACTATTTATATAGAGTTTATATTTATGATTGCGAACCGTTAGATAAAAATGTTCCTATGCCTCCTATAGAAAAAACTGATAAATCTAAAAATTTAAACAAAACTACAACTTATAAATTTAGAAGTGAATTATTAAAACATCTAAGAAAGCAACCGTATTTTGCTGTAAGATTAGGTGAAATTGATGTTAGCGAACTAAGCAATGAAGATTTTGTTATAGATATTAAACAAAAAGGTGTAGATATGAAAATAGGACTTGATATTGCAACTTTAGCAAATAAACACCAAGTGGAAAAAATCATTTTAATTACTTCGGATAGCGATCTTGTTCCTGCTGTAAAACACGCTAGAAAAGAAGGGCTTATTGTGCAATTAGATACTATGAGATTTCCAGAAACTCGAATCAAAAAAGGTTTATTAGAACATATTGATATTCTCTCATCCGTTTTTATTAATAAAAATAAAAATGGTAATTAATTATTGTTTTTTATTTTGCTAAATAGATAACTAAAAAATCAATATTGTTAAAAGAAAAAATGAATGAATTTTTCAAAAAAACTAAATAAAGTTTTACCAGATAAAGAAATTAGCAACGAAAAAACATATTCTCGATCAAGGTAAAGAATGAATAATCTAACAAATTTTAATGATCTGTTTTCTCAAATGAGATTATCTTCTTATAATAATATTATGATAACCTTAAACTTGTAGGAAAAATCACTCCAAAAATTGCTACATTAGAAATTATTCTTAGAAATAAACTAGATAATAAATTATCAGAGAAAGATAGTAATTGGATAAAAAATTCTAATGATGAAAATATTAAAAAAGCTAAAGATGAAATTGAATATAGAGAAAAAAATAGAAATTTATCTCATCATCAATATCTTTCTCGTATGAGCTTAGGAGCTATTATTCATCTTATCAAAGAAAATAAATTACAAAACTCTATAATGGATTTAAAAAATATCAATTTTAGAAACTACAATCGACACAATAGAAATTTCTTTTTTGAAAATGGTATAAAATTACGCTTTAGAAATACGCATAAGGTTGATATTGTTCTTAGCTTATTGCAAAATCTAAGAAATAGAAGTTATCATTGGGAAAATATTTTAAAAACTACAGAAAAAAATGGCAAACATTATCCAAGATTAACGACAAAAATAGAAAACACTCATATAGGATTAAATCCACAAAAAATAGATTTATTCTTAAGTGATTTAATTAAAACATTTAACGAAGAAATTTTGGAATATTGTTAATATAAAAAAAGTGGGCTACTAGGAAGCCCTTTGAATTTAATTGCAATTATAGCAATAATAATATTAAAGGAAACTAAAAGGATATACGATGCCACAAAAAAGAATTTATCTTTATGTTCCATTTAAAGACAAAGAAAAAGTAAAATCATTAGGGGCAATGTGGGATGATAAAGAAAAAAAATGGTTTGCTCCAAAAAGCTTAGATAAAAATATTTTCTCACAATGGTTTTATCCGTACCAAAATAAAGAATTTTCATTTGATGAAAATGAAGTTTTAACTACTTTTAAATCTGCTTTAGAAAATCAAGGTTTAATTATTGATGGTTCACCTATCATGGATGGCAAAATCCACAGAGTAAAAACAACAACAGATAAAGGCAGAGAAATGAGTGGAGCTTATAGTGGATTTTTAGATAAATACCCTGCTGGTTTTATTCAAAATTTTAAAACAGGTATTAAAGAAAATTGGAAAATGCCTTTAGAAAATGCAAAACAAAACATTGTAAGTTATCAAACTCCTAGCCAAAAAAGATTACATAATTCTACAAGCAATAATACGAAACAAGACATTTTAGAGCTTCAGCAAAAAACAGCATTAAAAATTGAAGAAGAATATAATCAAGCTAATTGGACTCATTCAAATCATCCTTATTTAAAGAAAAAAGGTTTTAGTGAAAACTTTTATCTTAAGCAGGATAACAAAGGTTCTTTACTTATTCCCTTAAAAGATGAAAATGGCAAATTATGGTCTGTGCAAAGAATATTCCCAAATGGTGATAAAATTATTGGTGTAATTAAAACTAAAGAAGAAAAAGAGCAAGGCATTGAATATTCTGTAAAAAATCTGGATGTTTTCACCTAATAGGTGCAAAAAACCTAGAATATTGCAAAGAATTTATCATAGCAGAAGGCTTTGCTACTGCTGCAACTATATACAAAGCACTCAATAAGCCTGTAATAATGGGTATAGATGCTGGAAACTTATCAAAAATCGTTGAAACCCTAAAAAACAAATTTCAAAACACTCCTATTACCTTAATAGCCGATAATGATAAAAAAAGAGAATTAAAAGGTCTTTCTAATGTCGGGGTGGAAACTGCAAAAGAAATTCAACAAAAATTTTCAGATATTAAAGTTATTATTCCAAAAATCAGCAATCAAGAAGCAGAACAAGGAATAAGTGATTTCAATGACATTTTTTTAAATAAAGGGCTTGATGAAGTCAAAAAACAATTAAATTTTATTGATTTTCATAATAAGCTTAATACCTTTGAAAATCCTACAAAAACAATATCTCAAAAAGATATTACAAGATAATTCATCATATTAAAATAAAAAATAATTATTTTGTGAAATATTATATAATAATATTATTATTTAAAATTAATTTTATTATATATTAATAAATATTAGTATATTATAGTTACTATAAATATATATAAAATTATAGAAAAAGGAACTTTTATGCAAAATTTAATTAAACTAAGTTTATTAAGTGTAGTTACTGCTTGTGTTTTTTCTGCTTGCTCTTCAGAGCCAAAAAAGTATGTAATACTATGAAGATCCAAAAAATGCTACAGATGGAACAAGTAGAGAAAATATAAATGAATGATCTTTTTCAAACCCTGGGTGAAAGCATAACAATAAATCATTGATGCTATAAGACAAAAAGTCACAAATAATAAGGTTGTTTGAAAGTAAATACTATTATATATTACTAATTTTTAATATATAATAGTTATTTTTAGTAATTAATATTATATGTTAAATTGGTTTTATGTTCCGCATTAAACCAAATCAAGGCATTAATATCTGAACAATTAGTTGAAAATATTTCTATAAATTCTCCCTCAAACCCAATATCGAATAACAAAGGTATTTCATAAATTTTAAGCCTTTTAGCTTCATTTACACTATTTGGGCTAAAAATAGAATCTATTTCGTTAAATAAAAAATTCTCCTTGTTTTGCCTGACAATTTTGACATATATTCATAAGGTAGTAACTTTTTGTTGTATTGGAATATGAAATTTTCATATTATTTTTTTAAAATACTTTCTAGCTCTTGAGAATAAGACAAAATATTCCAAATCATTTTAAATTTTGAATTAAATTTCCAATATTTTTTTCACAATCTAAAAAAGAAGATTTTAAAGCCCCAAAAGCATAAACTGGAATCATCTTAGGACATTTCCAACAAGTAATAAAATCTTCAACAATATACAAATTCTCAGTAACATAAATAGTAAAATTTCTATTTTCTAAATAATCGATAAGGTAAGTTAAATTCCTATAATCTTCTAAATACCAAATTTTATAATCATTATTCCACTTAATCTTATATTTTTTAATTTATCCTTATTAGAATAAGGAATATTAAGCTTAATATTCATAGTTTTTCTTTTTTAAAATCTCTTTATATTTTCTTACACTCTTAAGAGTATTAAATAAACCTATCAATACTATAATAAAAATTATAAGCAATAAAAAATAGTCTCGAAAGAAAACTAAAATATCTTCATAAATAAAGAATTTAAAAGAAGAATTAAAAAGATTGCAAAACTTAAAACCATCATAAACATTGAACCAAAATACAATTTTTCTAAAATATTAAGTTTATTAGGCTTTAAACACTTTAAAAGAATATTTTTAATTTTCACCTTCTTTCTCCATTTTTTAATTCTTATGATATTGTAACAAAATAATAAAAATTTTTTTTATTAAAACTTCTTTTTTGGAGTTATCAAAATCATTTTTTTATGATTTTATACAAAAGTTCAAAAATTTTAATTTTTGATTTACCTTTTTTAATATTATAAAATTTAATAAATTTAAGAATTTAGTAACTATTCTATTTATGTCAATTTTTTAATAACTTATGGGTGATTGTATGCTGATTTTGCTGACATAAATATAATAAACTATTCTATTTATGTCAATTTTATATTTTAGATGAAATTAGTATTTTTCAAAAAAATAATTTTTTATATAGATATAATAAGTATTGACATAAATATAATAATTTTACTATAATTACTTTATAAAAAGTTGTTAATTTGCACTAAACTATTCTATTTATGTCAATTTTTAGGGTGTAAATTAATTGTTTGTTCTATTTATGTCAATAGCAAGGAATTAAATGTTACTAAATATTATTATTGAAAAAGATCAGGATGGATATTTTGCACGCATTCTAGAGCTTGAAGGTTGTGTTTCGCAAGGAAATACCTATGAAGAAACTTTAGCTAATATAAAAGAAGCTGGGGAGCTTTATTTAGAAAGCCTTGCAAATGAAGAAAAAAGGATTATTGAAAACAAAACAACTTCAATTATTCCAATGGTTTTAGCAAATGCCTGAATTGCCAAGATTGACTGCAAAAGAAGCAGAAAAGCTTTTATTGCAAAATAATTTTTTGATTGATAGGCAAAAAGGTAGTCATAGAATCTATAAAAAAGGACTTTATAGAATGGTTATTCCTCATCATAGCGGAGAAATATTACACCCTAAAATCATAAAACAACTATTTGAAATTATAGAAGTAGCAAAGGATTAAAAATGCCTAAACGCAATACTATTAATACAATTACACTTGGAATTTTTAGTGATGAGAATGTTTCTGTAATTTGCGAAGACACCATTAAACTAGAAAGAGGTTCTGTAGCTGTATTAAGTGGCAATAGTGAAGTAGGAAAATCTTTTTTAGCTTTAAAAGTATGTGCTAATGCAATTAATGATGGTTTAAAACCTTTTTTTGGAGTATAGAAGATAAGAATAAAGCAATTTTAGAACGCATTAAAAATATAGAAAATTTTTATCCTTTTAATAGTTTAGAATTTGAGTTTTCAAATGAACTTCCAAAAATTGATAAAGAACCTATGAATAGCTTAAAAGAAGAACTTAATGAGTTAGCAGATTGTGATTTAATCGTTCTTGATACTTTTAGTGCATTCTTCTCAATCTTGGGCTTTAAAGATCAAAATAATCAAAACGATGCGCAAAATTTCTTTAATATTTTAACAGATGTAGCAAAATCAAACAATCAAGCTATTTTATTACTTCATCACTTAGATAAAAAAGGTGAAAGTCTTATGGGTAGCTCTGTAATTATAAATGCCCCTAGACTTGTTTATAAACTCTCATTTCAAAAAGGAGAAGATAAAAACTCTACAACTTATCGCTTACTTGAAGTGCTAAAAGATAATAATAATATCAATGCTGGCGAGTTTCAAAAAACAATCAAAGTATTAAAGAACTCTAGCATTGATGAACCTTTAGTTAAAGATATAAAAGTGGAAAATATTGACAATCATACCTTAGAAATTATCAACAAAAAAGATATTTCTGCTGTAAGTGTTAATGATTTAGCGGAAGGCTATGTAACAATGAATGAAAATAGAGGAGTTTTTTATTTAAGCTCACGAAAGCTTACTGATTCTAATTTTTATAAAGCATTTAAAGAAAATGACAATAAAATAGAATTTGGAATGCTTGGTGCAAATGGTTCATCATATGCTATTACTCTTAAAAATTCTTTACTAACGCAAACACATAGAAGTATTTTAGATGCTTTATTTTTATATATCAAGAAAAATGTAGATACAAGTGTTATTAAAAAATATCAAGAAAATTTTTGGGATATGGAAGTAAGATTAGAGCCTTATAAATTTTTAAAACAATATCTTAATAAAGCTCCTAGTAATTATTCTTGGTTAAAACAAAAATTTACAGAAATTTCTCGTTTTGCATATGATTTAGCCTTTACGCAAAACATTGAAGATAAAGATAAAAAAACAATTACACAAAGAGATAAAGGGATTTTAATGTTTGATTCTGTAGAGCGTATCACAAAAGAAAATGGCGTGATTGTATCTGTATTTGTATTGACAGTTCGTAGGGAATATATCAAAAGACTTGAAACAGAATCTACTCTTTCATATGATGATGACTTATCAAAAATACTCATTGATTTAAATTCTTTAGTTGCACAGGATTTAATTAGATTTTTGACAAGTTTTCCTGATAAGAAAATCCTTAGTTATAGTGAGTTTTGTGAAATTAAAGCTTATAGACTTTATAAAGAAAGTTCTATCATTTCAAAACAAAAAAAGGAGATTGCTAAATTAAAAGATAAGCTTATAGAATTTGGAATTAATGTTTATGGCAAAGGTATAGAATTTGCAAATTATGATGATGAATTTTTTATAACAAGTATAAAAATGAAAATGATTTGTTTTTTATCTACCAAAGTAATAATAGAGTAAAAAGATATATTAAACGTGGTGATCCAATGAATCGATTAAACACCAAAAGTAATAAATTTATCTTACAGAAGTCTTTATTTGAGTGAATCACCTATCTGCTAAAGCAAAGTGGGTTTCTTGCTTCAACGAATAGATAACTAGTATATAACCATTTTTGATACCTACTAGAGCTATCTTTACCCCAACTAGCATTAGCAATAGATTTAGATAAGTGTTTGTTTTTAATTAGTCCTTTAATATTTAGATTTTCAACAGCTATAAAATCATATAAATTTGTGATTTCATCGCTTATCTTATGCAAATAATAGAAAAAGCAAATATTGTTCTTAACCTTTTACTCACAATCAGAAATAGAAGTTTTCACTGGGAAAATTTATATAAAACAAAAATAACAAATCAAAAGGCTTTAGCTCCTAAATCACATAATACCTTTATAGGCGTTATGCTAAATAAAATCAATGCTTTTTTAAGTGATTTAATAGAGAGTTTTGAAAAAGATTTAAATAGCTACTTAAAATAATATTTAAGATGGGCGATCTCGATCCGCCCTTATAATGATTTTAAATTATATCATACAATTAAAAAATTGTCAATTTAGTTTATATTTAGTATTGCTCTAAAATGTTGATTGTATAATAACATAATATTTAGATTTTCGTTTTAAAGGAGTGCAAATGAGTGATACTATTATTTTAGGTATTTTATTAGAGAAGTACAATAATGCTAAATATAAAAAAGTCGGAAACTGTATTAAACTTCGTTATCAATATAACAATGCAAATGTGAATTTATATTTTGATGGTTATGATAAAAATTATCCTTCAACTTCTATAATATTAGCAAGGGATAAATCTTACTATATTACTTCTTTTAATGTGGATAATTTCGATGAAAAAAATCAATATTTAGATAAAATTCCAGATCCTATACTTAATCTTATTAAAGATGAGAATAACAAATTAACTTCATTTTATAATGAGATGAGAAAGCGTATCAAAGAAGATAATTTCCAAAACATTAGTTACAGCAGTGACATAGTGTTTAATAATACTATGCAATATAATAAAAATAAAGAAAATGGTAATCCATTTTTTCATTATATTAGAGCAGCAGTAATGACACCTGAACATTTTAAAAAATTATTCCATAGTATGAATATTTCAAAAGAAATTCTCATGAAAATTCAACAAGCAGGATTTACCATTGTAACTACAAACGACCCCAATAAAAGAAAAAATTTTTATGAGGAACTAAAAAGTAAAGAAATTTTTATAGAAGTTTTATAATAGAACATATTAACGATAAAGACTTTGCAAGAACAAATAGCCGAAAGCCACGCCTCTTTCGGTTAAGTGTTTTTTGTTACAATTGTATTAAGCTTAGACTAAGTGTGGTTTTTATAGAATTTTCAACGGTTTTTTGAGTGAGATAATCAACGAGCTTGATTATCTCGTTAATTAATTCTAAGACAAGAACTAAAAAATCAATGACTACTCATCATGTCTCCTTCTTATAACCAAAAGAGTAGCCATGCTTAATACGCTTTAATTATAGTATTTTTGAATGAATAAGTTTTAATGTTTTATATGAAAATTTGGGTGTTATCTCAATTCTTTCCTATAATTTGTTTTTTCTTCATCATTATGAAAAACCATTGTTTCAATACAATTTTCTTTACAAAATTGTTTTATTTCATAATTATTGTTTGTTTCATAGAATTTAACAAGATGGGTAAAAAACTCATTCATATCATTCTTAGCAATTGCCAAAATACCGAATCCATTTTCAATTAAAATTTTATTAGCAATTAGCATTGAAGTTCTTTTATTTCCATCAAAAAATAATTGACTTCTCATAAGATATAGCATCAAATCCAATGCTACTTCTTTTTTATTTTCATTTTTTAAAATTGTTTCTATATTTTTACTAACCTCATAATCAATAGGTAATTTTGGTTTAAAATTTGTTCCACTTATTTTAACATCAGCTGTTCTTAAAAATCCTAATTTATGAACCAAATCTCTGCCTACAATCCTATTAAAGTCCTGTATCAAACTCAAACTAACTTTTTCATTAATGGTATCAAACAAATAATTCCAAGCTCTTTTGAGATTTAAAATTATTGTTAAATCTTGTATTGTTTTATCAGGAACACTAAAGCCATCTATAATCATTTGAGTTTCAGGAAAAGTAACATTTACACCTTCTAAATTCGCGGATTTCCAAATAATATCTACAAGGTTTCTTTTTGCTAAAAATATATTTTCTTCTAAAGTTAAATTTCTCATTTTAAATCTTTCCTTCATAAAAATCCGCCTTGAGTTTTAACTCTTGGCGGAAATAACCCTAAAGGCTTAACTATGAAACGACATAGTAAGCGTTTTGTGAGATTATATCTAAACTTTAGGTTTTTTAAGTTTAAAATGGAAGTATTTTTAGCAAAACCGCAGGACAGAAAAGCCCCTTTAAACATACAAAGACAACAAGATTAAAAGAATTGCGTTCGGTTTATAAGTGATACTTAATAAAAAGTGTGTATAATACATACTCATAAGGATATTATAGTGAGTAAAAAAGATAAAATTATTAAAGATTTAAAAAATAATCCTAACAATGCGCCCTTTGAAACGCTTAAGATTTTATTAGAAAGCGAAGGTTATGAATGTTTTAATAAAGGCGGATTACATTATCAATTCAGAAAAGAAGAATGTGATCTTATTACTATTTCATTTAAACGCCCTATAAAGGCTATATATGTCAAAATGGTTTTAAAAGCTATAACAGGAGAATGAATGATGAAAGACTTAGATTACTATCTTAATCTACCTTATGAAATTATTATAAAAAAACTTGATGAAAAAGATGGCGGAGGATATTTTGCAAGATATAAAGATTTCCCTTATATTATGGGAGATGGTGAAAATGAAATAGAAGCCTTAAAAGATCTCAAAGAAGCATTTAAAGGAGCATTAGAAGTTATGCTTGAAAAAGGTGATTATATTAAAGAACCTATTGATAATGAAGCAAAAATTAGAATTAATATTACCTTGCCTAAAAGCTTAGTAGAGGCAATAGATACAATAAGCGATAATAGAAGCAAATTCTTAGCTGATCTTGCAAATAGTGCTATAAAATCTTATAAAATAAGCACCTAAAAATTGACATAGTTAAATAAAAAAAATCCGTTTTAAACTCCTAAAAAATAGGCATTTTATAGTATAAATACTTGCAAAAATTATTAAAAATGGTATAATTATGTTATATAAATTGAGAAAGGAGTTGCTTATGACCCTTATTATTGAAAATGTTAATGAAGATTTTTTACCTGCATTCAAGGGTTTAGCAAAAAGCATAAATGCCAAATGTAAAATTTCTAAGCCTAAGTTGAGTAGTTTTGAAAGTAAGATATTAAATGCAAGCAAAGAACTTGATAAAGAAAAAAAAGTCAATACTGCATTAAGCTTTAATTCGCATCAAGACTTTGTGAAAGCTTATCAAAATGGTAAAATATAAAATTTATTACCATAAAGATTTTATAAAAGCTTACAAAAAAATAAGCGATGAAGAGCGTAAAATAACTGATGAAGTTATTGTAAAACTTTCTAATGATGAGAATTTAGAACCTAAATATAAAGATCATCAATTAAAAGGTGTATTAAAAGATTTTAGAGAATGTCATATAAAGTCTAACTTGTTATTAATTTATCAAAAACATAATAATGAGTTAGAGCTAAATATTTTAAAACTAGGTAGTCATAGTAAGTTATTTAAAAAATATTGAAAGGAATAAAGATGGATAAAGCGCACTTAATTATTTATTTAGCAGTATTTGCATCTATCGTTAGTGTCTTAATAACTTGTTGTCTTTTGTATTTAATCAGAGATAGGTTAAGCAAATTGTTTTCTAAAAATACATTATTGAAAATCAAGAAGTTTTTAAAAGAGAATTTTGAAGATACTGATGACTCATTAAGATCACGCTCATCAACTTTTGAAAGTGATTATATTAATGATCCAAAATATAGCTTTATGATAGGAAATATATACCATAATGTTAATCGCCATCGCCACTAAGCCTAGTTAAAACTAGACTCAGTGCATTATTATTTATAAGCATCATTGATTTTTTCATTTCTTTCTTTGATAGCAGTTCCTGCTTTTTTCTCAGCTGCGCCTGCTGCTTTTTCTACATCAAATGCCAGTCCTTCTGATTCAACTTTAGCAGGAGCATTTCTTGTTTTCAAGAAACCTTGATATCTTGAATTTAAATCGTCTATGGCTTTATTGTGATCAGTCATAACACCTCTTGGATCATAATAATTATGTTTTGTTTGCTCGTGTAATCCATTTGAATTGACATTAGAGTTTACTCCTGCATAGTGTGATAATCCTTGCATATCTCCCCTTGCAGCCATATTTTCAACAGCATTCACAGCAGAAGCCACATTTTCTTTATTAACTACGCCACCATAATTTTCATTGATATAACCTTGAACGATAGATGATCCGCCATCATAACCCACTGAATTATTAAGTGTTTTAGCTTCATTATAGCTATCCATAGAACTTTTGATGCTAGCAGAATTTGTAACATTTCCTGTTTTAAGAAGGTTATTAAATGAAGCACTTGCATCTCTATTTTTGCTAATTTCATTAGAAATACTTTCGTTAAAGGTTTTATTAAAGGTTTCTTGTTGATTTTTGCTTAGATTTTGATACCAACCTTCAGATTCTATTGAATTTGTAGATAAACTACCTCCTATATTAATATCTATATAAGCATTTTTACCTTTTCTAAATCCAAGACTACCACCAATTTTTCCTTCCATCACATCTTGATAAGCTTGCGATACATCCACACCTGTTGCTTTAGAATAAGCATTAGCTAAAGCATGTTGCGTTGCATTAGCAATAGCACTTCTATCGTTTTCTGATAAGGCTAAGCTATCTCCTTTTCCGCTAGCAACTTCTAAAGCTCTTTGAGATAGGTTAGAATTTTGAATCGCATCACTTAGAGCGTGCGCTCTTGTTTCTAAATTGCTTGCAGTCATACCCGCATTTAATCCTTTAATAGAAGCATTACCTATAGAACCATTAGCATTGATTACAGCGGAACTTCCAGTCATATTATCTTTAACTAATTCGCCACCATGTTGCATATCTCTTGTTCCCATAAAACTTCTACCACCTGCACCAAACGAAGATTGAAGAGTATTATAACCTGCACCCACAGCCCAAACTTCATCTCCTCTAGGAGCAGCAATGCTAGTTTGTGTAGATAAGGCTTGCTGATTTGCAAAGCTTCCAGCAGCTCTTGAAGCACCTGTTAGAGCTTGAGATAATCCAGAAGCAAAAGTTATAAATCCTTGCTCACTTGCTTTAGCAATTGCATAAGCTAAAACAGGAGTACTCATTACAAGATAATTCATGAAATTTGATCTATTTGCTACTTCTTTGAATATAAGCATGTTATCTCCTAAGCTTAAAGCTGCTTTTCCACCTGTTATTACTTGTGCAACTTTCATAAGATTATAATCATTTAGATAGTTAATAATACAAAGAATAGGAGTCCAAAGCACTATCCAAATACATAGAGTAAAAAACATCTTAATATGTGCGTAAGAGCCAAATACAATAGAAAGCAAAGCAACAAGCCAAGATAAACCTATGATAATAGCTGTTAAATAAGCTTTAGCTAAAGGCAAATAAGTTTGCGCCATGTGTCCTTGTGCTTGCATACTTGCATAAAATTGCTGATCCGCATAAGCAGTATTTGCAGCCACAGAAGCAGGATTTAATCCTACTGATTTAGCGGTATTAATGATTGCATCTTGAGAAGCAAGCATTATCATGGATTGCTGTAAATAAGATCTAGCACTTACAGCTTGTTCGTTATAGATTTGTGCAGCGCCTAAGAACTTTTGCTCATAATTTGTCATATCATCTACCATACCAAGCAAAGCAGCATGAATCTTCATAGCTTCATCTGTATCGTTTTGAATCATTTCAACGATTTGAGGACCTGCATCAGAACAAGGTACAACACTTTGTTCTTCAACATTATTGTTATTTTTAAACAAAGGAGTAAGCTGAGAGCCATTGCCTATGTTTGTGAAAAGATCTTGCATTAAATTATCAGAGTTTTGAAAAAGATTTCTACCTTGTTGATTAAGCAAGATACCTACTGAAACGCAGTTTCTAAAATAAAAATCAATATTTTTTTGCAAAGTTGCATCAATAGCCGAAAGCTTTACGCTTGGTAAAGTACTCATCACTTGAAGTGAAAAACCTAAACCTGCGTTAGAGAAATTTGTAGATTGTGGAGTTGAAAAATGTTTTTCCATAGCTTCTAGGATAACCTTCTCAAATTGTGTCATTAATGCAAAGCTTTTTCCTATGCCTATAGGAATTTGAGAAATGACATAATCTTTACTTGTTACTTCATCGTGAATCATGAAGCGGTGATTATTGTCATTTGGCGCCCTTAAAAACATCTGCCACACTACAGCAAAAAGTATAAACATTTTTCCAAATTCAAACACAGGATTTGTTTGTCCATCCATTGCTTTTTTGATACTAAAAAGCAATAATGAGATAGCTAAGGCTGCATTAACGATATAACTTGTTTCAGTGGTTATACCTTTAACAGCTTGCATGATTTCATTCATCACATCGCCATAACCCCAAGTATAAATTAAATTGCTATTAGCTATTTCAGTTGCACCAAATAAAAATGAAGGTGCAAAAAACAAAGTGCTAAAGAATAAAAAGTAAAATCTTTTCATGGACTGTTTTAAGAAGTTAAAGAGTTTGTTTGGTATAATTATAAAAGGTAGATGCCAAAGGCGGCTACCTTTGGCATTAATCATAACCTAGAAAGGCGGTGATTAAATTG
>NZ_MJWZ01000076.1:0-74174 GCF_001762535.1 Campylobacter sp. BCW_6889
TGATACTACGCCTTACTGGCAGGGGGAAAGTAGCTCATTGCGGACTTGTTAAATGTCTTCATTGCTTACTTTATATATAAATCCTATGTTTATTTTTATTGTTGTTTTAGATGGTGCTTAGAATCGTGTTTAAAAAAGAGTTTGTTGCTGGTTAAGGTTTTTAAGAGAATAGGGTGTTTTTAGGGGTTTGGAAAGTTAAGTATATTTGTATGGATTGTATAAATTTAGTTCTTTTAAAAAAGTTGTTTGCGTGATCGGCTACTTGGTTTATTGATAGAATTTTAAATAAAAAATAGAAATTAATATATAAATTCACGATGAAATTGTTAATTTTATTAATTATTAAGTTTAATTAACATAAACTTTATATATAAAAGTTAATATAATTTAAATAAGATAATTTATATCTTAAACTATTTATTTCATAATTATATTATCTTAAAAATTTTATTTATAAGGTGTATCTTATGAAAAAGCTTATTTCTAAGGGAAAGGTTTTAACCCTATTACTTGGGGTGGGATTTGCTTTAAATGTGAGTAGTGCAGAAAATTCAAATGTTCTTATTCAAGGAGAAGCTGCACAAGATGGCGATACTAAACCAAGAACGCTTGAGGGTTATGTGCACCAAGAAGATGCGTTTTTTAAATATCTTAAAGAACATCATCCTATGTTTAAATATGAAAAAGAAGGTCGTATAGTAGGTAAATATGCTATTAGTGATAGGGAAGAAGAATATGTAGAATTTTCTAATGGTCCTACTTTTGCACAGCAAAACAATCTAGCTCATACTTCAGTGACTTATCGTTTAGGAATGGAATCTTTTTTAGATTTTCCAAATAAATTTGTAGGTCCAAAAAAATGTGGTGAATGTCATCCTGCTCAATATAAAGCTTGGGAAAGATCACGTCATGCAAAAACCGTTCGTTTTCCTGATGAGTTTGAAGAAGTAGGAAATGATTTAAAAAAACCTATGTATAACTCACAATCTACTATTTTACCAGATGGAATTTATCCTGATGATGTCTATGCTGTAATTGGAACACCTAGAACAAAATATGGTTTTATTGATAGATGGTTGGTTCGTGGAACTTATCATGTTGAAGATGGAAATCTTAGTAATATGACAGGAAAAATTGTAGCTGGCGGCAATCAATTCTCAAGGCTTTGGAGTGAGTTTTTAACACCTGAAATGACCAAAAAAATAGCAGAATTTTCTCCAGGTTTCCCTACTACTATGGAACAATTTGGAGGTAATGGCTCTCAAGTTTGGGGAACAAATTCTTATGCAGCACAATATCGTAAAAATATGCTTTTTCAGCCTGCAAGTTCTTATTGTGAAACCTGTCATAGTTTTAAATTTGATTTTAAAAGCAAAGAAGAATTTTATAAAGCTTTAGGAAATACTCAAGAGCTTAGAAAACATACAATTTCAAAAGGTATTTCTTGTGAAGAATGTCATGGTGCAGGTGCTCATCTTTATGGTGCTAGAGGTGCAGGTATGCCATCAAACTGCGAAAGATGTCATCAAAGATTTTCTTATAATGAAGAAGATGCTAAGAAAAATCCTAGAAAACCATTTAATGCCTTCTTCAAATCTAGCTGTCCAGCTTGTGGAACTGAAGGTGCGCAAATGTATAGTTCAGCTCACTATGATAAGGGTATGAGATGTTCTACTTGCCACGATCCTCATGAGGTTACTTTCAATGATTGGAAAGATGGATATACTAAAGTAGGGCTTAAAAAAACTTGTACAGATTGTCATGACACACAAGCTAGCTTCTTTAAACAAGGAGGAATTCATTCAAAAGATAATTGTACAGCTTGTCACATGCCAAATATGATGAGTTGTGAAAACTTTGGAGCAGTTCAAAATCCCGATAAAGGTGGATTTGATAATGTTAGAGCTTCTCACATTTGGAAAATAAAAGTTGATAAAACTGCTAAAACTCTTAATCCGCCAGAAGGTAAAGAAAGATCTCCAAAAACTCCAGGATGGACCATCGCTAGAGATGATGATGGAAGATTTTTCCTTGATTTAATGTGGGCTTGTGGACGTACAAGTTTTAGTGATCCAAATTTAATGGGGTCAGGTGCAAGTGGATGTCACAGTGCGGTTCAATCAAATTTACCTAAAAAACTTCATTTTACAGATCAAGAGACTATCTACGACATTGTTGTAGGTTGGCAAAAACCTGTAAAAGATGGATATGAAAATATTCTTAAAGGCGTGAAAGAAATTGATAAAGCTATGGCTGAAAATCCTAAACTTTCTGTAGAGAAAAAATCTCGTGTTATTACTTTGGCAAATCAAGCAAGGGCTATTACAGAAAAATTGCAAAAAGATGGTTCTTGGGGTGTGCATGGTCCTGTTTACTCCAAAAAAATAGTAGATGAGGCTTTGGTTTATATACAAGAAGCTAAAAATATTTTAAAATAAAATTTTCGCCCATTTTTTGGGCGAGTTTAAGGAGTAAATTTTGAAACAAAGTTTAATAAAATTTATATTGCTTGCTGTTTTTTGTTTTTCAACCCCTTTTTTACTTGCCGACGGAAAAATTCAAATAGGTATAGTTGAAGGTGTAACTCCTATCAGCATGAAAGATGCTGAAAAACTTTTAGGGCAAAAAAATGTATATTTTGTGGATGTTAATTCCAAGGAAGAAAGAGAAGTTGCAGGTAATATACCTAATGCTGTTTTAGTTGATGCGCAAAATTGGCAAAATTTATTACCTGATGATTTTAATGCAACTTTAATTTTTTATGGGTCGAATCGTTTTACTTTTGATGCTTCTAATATTGCAAATTTAAGCCAAAAATTAGGCTATACCCATGTTTATGTTATGTTAGATGGTATAGAATCTTGGGTGCTTTCTGGAAGAAAAGTTCAAAAAGAACAAATAGAAAAATGGCAAAACGCTAAAAATTTAGATGATTTTAAAGATAGTATTCATTCAAGAATGTATTTTGGAGATGTTCCAAGTTGTAGGGATTGCCACGGAAAAGGCGAAGATAAAAAATCTATTCGCTACAATAATGCTGCAAATTTAGATCTTATCAATAAAAACTGTGCAAGTTGTCATAAAGATATAGATAAAGAATTTAAACACAGCATTCATCAAAATATCAGCCAAATACAACTTGATAAAGATGGAAAAAAGAAAAAAATTCCAACTTGTACCACTTGTCATGATATCCACAACAACGATCCGTTAATGAATGCAATGACCTTAAAACAAAGAAGTGATTTTAAATGCGGTGAATGTCATCAAGATAAACAAGATCGCTATCATGATACTTTTCATGGTAAGGCTATGGTATTAAATAGTCCCGGTAGTGCTCCAAAAATCGCAGCCTGTTATGATTGTCACGGCAAACACAATATTTTAAAAGTTGAAGATTTAAACTCAACCCTATCGTCTTTAAATCGTGTTCAAACTTGTGCACAGTGTCATCCAAATTCTAATGAAAATTTTGCCAATTTTATTGCACATGCTGATCATAGTGATGGAGAAAACTATCCTTTACTTCACGGTGCTTATATCTTTATGACCGCTTTAGTGATAGGAGTTTTTGTATTCTTTGGTTTGCATACTTTACTTTGGAGTATAAGACTGATTTTAGCAAGATTTTCACATCCTGCAGAATGGAAAAAAGCAAAAGAAAATGCACACAATGACAAGGTTTTAATCAAACGTTTTTCAACCTTCCATAAAATTCAGCATTTCTTTATGGCGGCAAGTTTCTTAGGACTTGCTTTCTCGGGTTTGCCGCAAAAATTTTATACCGCTCCTTGGGCACAAACCATGATAGATCTTATAGGCGGACCAATCGGTGCAACCATAGTACATCATATTAGTGCTATTGTTATGTTTATAGTCTTTTTCTCTCATATTGGAGAAATCATACTTGTAAACTGGAAAAGAAGAGATTTAGTGCGTGATCCACAAACAGGAAAACTTGATAAAATGAAAATTTTAAAAGCCCTTTTTGGACCTGATTCTTTAATGCCAAATTGGCAAGACTTTAAAGATATGAAAGCACATTTTAAATGGTTCTTTGGCATGGGCGAAAGACCACAATTTGACCGCTGGACTTATTGGGAAAAATTTGATTATCTAGCAGTATTTTGGGGTATGTTTGTTATAGGACTTTCAGGATTGGTTTTATGGTTCCCTACTTTCTTTAGTACCTTTTTACCAGGTTGGATGATCAATCTTTGTTCTTTAGTGCATTCTGATGAAGCTTTACTTGCAACAGGATTTATCTTTGCAATCCACTTCTTCAATACTCATTTTAGAGCAGATCGCTTCCCTATGGATATGGTAATTTTCTCAGGAACCCAAAGTGAAGCCGAGATTAAACAAGAAAGAAATGCGTATTATCAACGCCTAAAAGAAAGCGGAAAGCTTGAAAGTTTATATGAGAAAAACTCTAAATTTAATTCTTATAAAGGCATTGCTAAATTAGCAGGTTATTTGATGCTGATTACAGGAATGATCTTTTTATTCTTGATGATTTATGCTTTTATAGTGGATTTATTAAAATAATAATTGCCTAGATTTTCTAGGCAATTTTAAATGAAAGGATTTGATGTTAAAAAAACTGATTTTAGGATTTATAATATTATTATTTTGTGCTTGTAATGATGAAAAAATAGATGAAAATATTCTTTCCAAAGGAACAAAAACTACAGAACAATACAAACAAGATACAAACAATCTTGATCTCAACTCTTACAAAGAAATCGCAGAATTTTTTAAAGACAATCAAAATATTGTTTTTTCTGACAAACCTGTGCTAATTATTTTTAGTGCAAATAATTGTGTTTATTGCGATAAATTAAAACACGAAATTCAAAACAACAAAGAAGTTCAAAATATCTTAAAAAACACATATAATTCTTATTATATCAATACAAGTTATCATAAAATTCATAATTACGACAATAAAAAAACAAGCACAGAAGAACTTTCAAGAGAATTTAATATAGACGCTACGCCTACTTTGGTATTTTTTACTCCTAAACATAAAACTTTACTAATTTATCCTGGTTTTATGAGTGCTAAACGCCTTGCTTTGACTATGGAAATTTTAAAAGATGAAAAAAATCAAAAGCTTAATGAAGATGAGCTTTTTAAAACACTTTTTCTAGCATACAAGGAGAAAAATGTTTAAGAAAATCTTTTTTTCCTTTTGGATGAGTCTTATTTTACTTTTTATCTATGCTCTTTCTTGTGCAGTAGCGACTTTTGTCGAAAATGATTTTGGCACAAATGCTGCTAAAGCCTTAGTTTATAATGCTTTATGGTTTGATATCTTACACCTTTTGCTTTTAATCAATCTTATAGGTATTATTTTTATACACAAACTTTTACAAAGAAAAAAATATGCTTCCTTGCTCTTGCATAGTGCTTTTATAGTAATTTTACTTGGCGCTGCAATCACGCGTTATTTTGGCATAGAAGGAGGTATGCACATTAGAGAAGGACAAAGTTCTGATATCATTGTGACAAGAGATGAATTTATAGCCTTAATGCTTTATAATGATGAAGGTAAGGTTATAGAATATCAATCCTTTGGAGTAGCTTTTAATCCTTTACTCCATAATAGTTTTGAAAAAAAAGTTTCCATGCAGCAAAATAAAACTATAAATTTAAAACTACTTGATTATGAAAAAGCTCCTAATGCAATGAGCAATCCTATCATCAAAATGCAAATTTCTTTTAATAATGAAAGCAAAGAAATTTTACTCACTCCAAATTACAACAATGAAAATGTTTTACCTTTTAGATTAGGAGGTGAAATTTTTGCACTCAACTGGGGTCCTGAAGAGATTAAACTGCCTTTTTCTTTGGCTTTAAAAGATTTTATCCTTGATCGCTACGCAGGTTCTATGAGTCCTTCTTCTTATGCTTCAGATATCGAAGTGATCGATCAAGATAAAAGTTTTGAGTATAAAATTTTTATGAATAATGTTTTAGATTATGGCGGATATAGATTTTTTCAAAGTTCTTATGATCAAGACGAACAAGGCACCATACTTTCAGTCAATAAAGATCCTGGAAAAATTCCAACCTATATAGGCTATACTTTGCTGACTTTAGGTTTTTTATGGATTTTATTTGCTAAAAACTCAAGATTTCAAAAATTATCAAACTATCTTAAAAATCAAAAAAATCTTTTATTAATTCTTTTTTGTCTTTTTGCTTTTAACATAAAAAGTTTTGCCGATGAAAATACCTTAAAGCTTATACAAAATATCAAAGAAAATTCTGCGAAACATTCTATGCTTTTTGGAAGCTTACTTGTGCAAGACTTTGATGGCAGGATAAAACCTATCGATACTTTAGCGATGAATTACATCCATAAGATTACCAAAAAAAATGATTTTTTAGGTTTAAACTATAATCAAATTTTTCTTGGTATGATGATGTATCCACAACATTTCAGACAAATAAAAATGATTAGCGTAAAAACTGCAAAGCTAAAAGAAATTTTAGGTGTAGATAAAAATGAAAAATATCTTGCTTATGATGATGTTTTTGATGGAGATTTTTACAAACTTTCAAACTATATAGAAGAAGCAAATCGCAAAAAACCTGCTCTAAGAGATCAGTTTGATAAAGATATTTTAGCTCTTGATGAAAAAATCAACACCGCTTTTTATATCTATAGCGGAGAAATTTTTAGAATATTTCCTGATCCAAGCCAAAAAACCTATACTTGGTATTCTCCTGCTACACCTATGCCTTTTGATTTAAAGGATATAGAAAATATACAAAGCTTATTGGCAAAATATTTTTTTGATTTTGAACAAGCTCTTAGTACCAAAGATTTTTCTAAAGCCGATGAAAGTTTAGAAAGACTTAAAAATTTCCAAAATTTTTATGGATCAAATCTTATCCCTACACCTACTCAAATTTCTTTAGAGCTTTTTTTAAATCATTATAATATTTTTGACAATCTCACCCCTATTTATCTTTTACTAGGTAGTATGCTTTTTATCTTATTAGTCTATGAAATTTTAAGCCTTAAAAAAGCTCCAAAAATGCTTAAAAATGCCATTTTTATTCTCATTGCTTTAAGTGTTTTGGCTCATGCTTTAGCTTTAATCTTTCGTTGGTATGTAGGAGATCACGCTCCTTGGAGTAATGCTTATGAAAGTATGGTTTATATAGCTTTTGCTTGTGCTTTTGCGGGACTTGTTTTTTATAAAAGATCTTCTTTAGCACTTTGTACTGCAAGTATTATGGCTGGAATTTCTCTTTTTGTAGCACATCTTGGTTTTATGGATCCACAAATTACAAATCTTGTGCCCGTTTTAAAATCCTATTGGCTTAATATCCATGTTTCTATCATCACTGCAAGCTATGGATTTTTAGGACTTTGCTTTTTGCTTGGAGTATTTAGCTTGATTTTATTTATGTTAAGAAATCCAAAAAAAGCTCAAATAGATCAAAGTATTTTAAACTTACATTGTATCAACGAAATGGCGATGATAATAGGACTTGCTTTACTCACTATAGGAAATTTCTTAGGTGGAGTTTGGGCAAACGAAAGCTGGGGAAGATACTGGGGTTGGGATTCTAAAGAAACTTGGGCTTTAATTTCTATTATTGTTTATACTATGATTTTACATCTTAGATTTATCTCAAAATTTAACAATCCTTACGCCTTTGCAAGTGCGAGTGTTATAGGATTTTATTCTATTTTGATGACTTATTTTGGGGTAAATTTCTATCTTTCAGGATTGCATTCTTATGCAGCAGGAGATCCTGTGCCTGTGCCTAAATTTTTATATTTTTTCATTGCTTTTACAGTGATTTTAATTTTAGGAGCATTTTTTAAAAGAAAACTTAAAAGTCCTGCATAAATTTACCCTTGAAATTTCAAGGGTAAATAAGAAGTTAGAATTCTTTTCTTGTATCCATAGAGCCTATGATTTTTCCAGTTTTTGGATCGACCATGATAGCATTTACATCACCCATATAAGGTTCTTTTGTGATTTTATAGCCCATTTTTTCAAGATTGTTTTGCACATCTTTGATGATTCCAAAAGGCTCTGTTCTGATTTCATCAGGTAGCCACTGCATGTGAAATCTTGGAGATTCTACCGCTGTTGATATATCCATTTTATGATCGATCACATTTGAAATCACTTGTAAAACTGTCGTGATGATCCTAGAACCACCTGGGCTACCTACTACCATAAATACTTTTCCATCTTTTAGTATGATAGTTGGACTCATAGAGCTTAAAGGTCTTTTTTTAGGTTCTATAGCATTAGCTTCTCCGCCTACAAGTCCGTATAAATTTGGCACCCCTGGTTTGATTGAAAAATCATCCATTTCATCATTGAGTAAAAACCCTGCCCCTTCAATCGCAGCACCTGAACCATAACTCGCATTGATAGTATAGGTAATGCTTACAGCATTGCCTTTGCTATCTAGCACAGAATAATGAGTGGTATTATGTCCTTCGTGAATTTGTCCTAAACCAGGTTTTACTTTTGAGCTTGGTAAAGCCTTGTCTTTTGGAATTTTTGCATAAATTTCTTTGGCGTATTCTTTGCTTGTAAGTTTATCAAGTGGGATTTTTACAAAATCAGGATCACCCATGTATTCTGATCTATCCGCATAAGCTTGACGCATAGCTTCAGCCATTATGTGTAAAGTTTTAGAGCTTGCAAAGCCTAAATTTTCTATATTGGCATTTTCCATGATATTTAAAATTTCGATGATATGAGCACCCCCACTGCTAGGTGGCGACATGGAAATGATATCATAACCCCTATAAGTGCCTTCTACAGGTTTTCTCCAAATAGCTTGGTATTGTGCTAGATCTTCTTTAGTGATAATGCCTTTGTTTTTAGCCATATCCGTTGCTATTAAATCAGCGATTTTTCCCTTATAAAAAGCATCAGGACCTTCTTTTGCGATAAGTTTTAAAGTTTTTGCTAGATCTTTTTGGACAAATAAATCCCCGCTTTTATAAGTGCTGCCATCTTTTTTAAGGAAATATTTGCTTGAACTAGGAAATTCTTTAAACATATCTTTAGCTTCTAGCATGGTTTGTTCTTGTCTATCGTTGATGAGATAACCTTTTTCAGCTAGTTTTATAGCAGGAGCCATCAAGTCTTTTAGTTTCATAGTGCCGTAGCGATCAAGCATAGCACTCATACCTTTAACCGTTCCTGGTACTCCAGCAGCTAGATAACCTATAGTTGAAGCATCTTTTATAACTTCTCCTTTGCTATCAAGATACATATTTCTGCTTGCTTTTAAAGGTGCCATTTCTCTAAAATCAAGCGTGGTATTTTCTCCATTGGCTAGATGAATGACTGCAAAGCCACCACCACCTATGTTTCCTGCTGCAGGATGCACTACAGCCAAAGCATAACCTACAGCTACAGCTGCATCTATGGCATTTCCGCCTTTATCAAGAACTTCTTTGCCTATTTTATTGGCTAGTTCATGACTTGATAAAACAAGTCCTGTGCCCGTTCTATCTTGTATAGGTGGATTAGCTGCACCAAAACTTAGCGTGATTGAAATCGCAAATATAGCTAAATAACGCATTTTACTCCTTTTTAATGATATATAGAATTATTGTAACAAAACTAGGGGTATTGATAAATTTAAAAAATGATATATTTTTATAAAAATATTTAAAATTTTAAAATTTTGTATCAAATATTCTCATTTTATATAATTATTTTTTTATAAAATTACAAAAAGTAACTTTTAAATTTTATACCAAACTTGAGATTTTTTTGCTAAAATATTTAAAATTTATTGAAAGTGCAATATGAAATTTGAAGCTATAAATGAAAAAGAATTTTTAAATCCCTACCACCGCAAAAAGCCTATCTTAGAAACAGAACTAAACGAATTTATCAAAACTTTAAAAGACTACAAAATAAATTTAGAAAACAATCTCAAAAACAACGAAGATTCCCTTGTGGCAAACGCTCTTAGCAAATTTTTTGAAAATTTATCTTTTCAATGCGAAGTCAAAAGCATACACAAAGGCAACAGCGGTATAGACTTAGCCTTAAAAAAAGATGGTCTTACTCAAGTCATCATCGAAGCAAAACTGCCTAATTCTAGGGAATTTTTTAGCCCAAGCAAACCCAACTGCAAGGCTTTGCATGAGTGCATTTTATACTATCTTCGCGAAAGAAAAGCGTTAAATTCATCGCTTAAGCACATCATCATCACGGATTTTTATAGCTTTTTTATCTTTAAGGCGGATTTGTTTGAAGAGCTTTTTAACAAAAACAAGTATTTTAAAGAAGCTTTTGAAAATTTTGAAAGCAAAAACTCGCTTTTTAAAGGCAATACCGATGAAATTTATCAAGAATTTGAAAAGATTTTAAATGGCGATAGCACTTTAAAAGGGCTTTTTGTGGATTTAAAACCTATCTTAGAACAAGATAAGTTAAGCTTTAGTAAGCTTAAGCCTTTGTTTAAAATTTTTAGCAAAGATTGTTTGCTAGGTGAGTTTAACCCTAACGATGCAAATTCACTCAACAATGCTTTTTACAAAGAGCTTTTATATATCTTAGGGCTTTATGAGAGTAAACAAAACTCAAAACTCATCATCGTAAAAAGCGAAGAAAGCAAAGAAGAGCAAGGAACTTTCTACACCGCTATAAACTCTAAGCTTAAAGAAGAAAATTTTGAAACCATCTTAAAACTTTTGATCTTATGGCTTAATCGAATTTTGTTTTTAAAGCTTATAGAGTCAAATTTGGTGCGTTTTAATGATGATAAAAATTTGAAATTTTTAAATTTCAAAAAAATCCCTGATTTTGACAAGCTTAGTGAACTTTTCTTTGAAGTTTTAGCCAAAGAAAAAAGCACAAGAAAGAAAAGCGAATTTGCTTATCTGCCTTATTTAAATTCTTCTTTGTTTGAAAAACAAAGCATAGAAAACACACTTGAAATTTCAAGCTTAAGCAATGACTTAAAGCTTTTTTACTATAAAAACACCGTGTTAAAAGATGATAAATGCAAGGCTAAAAAAGGACAAGTGGGGCTTTTGGAATACTTGTTTGAATTTTTGGATAGCTTTGATTTTGGTAGCGATGATGAGCAAAGCGAAATTTTAAGTCAAAAAGAACTCATAAGCTCAAGCGTTTTAGGAAATGTGTTTGAAAAACTCAATGGCTACAAAGAAGGGAGCTTTTACACGCCAAGCTTTATCACTTCTTATATGTGTAAAGAAAGCATCACAAAAGTTGTGCTTGATAAATTCAACGCTCAATTTGATCTTGATGCTAAAAATATAAGCGTACTAAGAAAGTCTTTAAGAAAAGAAGACAAAAAAGCACAAAAAGAGCTTTTAAACTCTATAAAAATTTGCGATCCTGCAGTAGGAAGCGGGCATTTTTTGGTTTCTGCTTTAAATGTTATGCTAAGCATTTATGATGAGCTAAATCTTTTTGATGAAGAGTTTTACCTAGAAGTGCAAAACGATGAAATTCTCATCACGGGTAGAAAAGGCGAGTTTATAGAGTATAAACGCCCAAGTACGCCTAAAGATAAAGCCCATCTTATCCAGCAAGAACTTTTTCATACCAAAAAAGACATCATAGAAAACAATCTTTTTGGTGTCGATATCAATCCCAACTCTTGCGAGATCACCAAGCTAAGGCTTTGGATAGAGCTTTTAAAACATAGTTTTTATCAAAGCTTTGATGATGAAACTTATCACGATCTTAAAACATTGCCAAACATCGATATAAACATAAAATGCGGAAATTCTTTGGTATCTTACTTTGAAACAGGCAAAAGTCTAAGCCACTACCCTAACATCAAAGAACGTATGAGCAAATATAAACGCATAGTAAAAGACTATAAAGAAGGCTTTTACACAGATAAAAATCTCATTGCCAAGGAAATAAAAAATCTCCAAGAAAGCTTTAAAAATTTTTGTTTGAAAGATAAATTTAACAAAGAGATCAAACAGCTCACAAATGGGGCAAACGAGTATTCTAAAAAATACGGCGATTTTTTAGCCAATGAACATCACGATGAAAAATTTAAAAGCTTTTTTTCTAAAAATATGTTTGAATTCAGTTTTGATGAAAAAGTAGCAAGAAAAGAATTTAAAAATCTTTTAGAGCTTTATGAGCGTATTTTCGAACTAGAAAAATCACATCCTTTTGAATGGCGTTTTGAATTCCCTGAAATTTTGGACGATGATGGAAATTTCAAAGGCTTTGATCTCATCATCGGCAATCCGCCTTATATAAGACAAGAAGAGCTTAAAGAACTCAAGCCTCATTTAGCTAAAAATTATAAGGTTTATAAAGGCACGAGCGATATTTATACTTATTTTTATGAACTAGGATTTAATGTTTTAAAAGATAGGGGGGGGGTATTGAGCTATATCACTTCTAACAAATACACGCGTGCAGGATATGGGGAAGCTTTGCGTGAATTTTTGCTTAAAAATGTTAAGTTTTTAGAATACACTGATTTAAACGGCATAAAAGTTTTTGATAGTGCTACAGTGGATACTTCCATACTTTGTTTTGAAAAATCAAAAAGCAAAGATAATAAATTCAAATACCTTGCCCTAAGCAATGAAATTTTAAAAACTTGTGCTTATGACATTGGCTTATATAAGGACTATGCAGAATTTTCACAAAATTCTTTAAGCAAAGAAAGCTTCACTTTTAGCGATGAGAATACCAGTGCCTTAAAGGCCAAGATAGAACGCATAGGAACTCCGCTTAAAGAATGGTATGGGCTTAATATATATCGTGGAATTTTAACAGGCTATAATGAAGCCTTTATCATCACTACTGAAAAAAGAAATGAAATTTTAGCAAATTGCAAAGATGAAGCCGAAAAAGAACGCACCGCTAAACTCATACGCAAAATGCTACGCGGTAGAGATATAAAAAGATATAGTTACGAGTGGGCAGGACTTTGGGTGATAGGAACTTTTCCAAGTTTAAAAATCGATATAGAACAATATCCTGCTTTAAAGCAATATTTATCTCAATTTTTACCACGCATAGAACAAAGCGGAGAAAAAGGTTGTAGAAAGAAAACTAGCAATAAATGGTTTGAAACTCAAGACAATATCGCTTATTATGAAGAATTTGAAAGGGAAAAGATAGTGTATCCAAATATGAATAAGGAATTTATAGCGTTTTTTGACAATGAATTCTTTTTGTTAAATCAAAAATGTTTCATCTTATCTCATCAATCAAATAATAAAAAAGAATTATTATATTTAACGGCATTGCTAAATTCTAACGTTAATTTTTATTATTTTAAGCAAATTGGAGCGAAATTAGGTGTTAGTGGTTATGAAATGAGTAAAATATTTGTAGAAAAACTTCCTATACCAAAAATAAATTCTAAAAATGAAAAATTAGCCGATGAGCTTATAAATTTAGTCGATGAAATTCTAAAAGCCAAAGAACAAGCCAAAGAACAAGCCAAAGAACAAGCCAAAGAACAAGACAAAAACACAAACACCCAAGAACTAGAAAACAAAATCAATTCTTTGGTTTATAAACTCTATAACTTAACCGAAGATGAGATAAAAATCATAGAAGGGAAATAATGGAAGAATTTGACAAAGAACAAGCAATAGCAGACATAGCTGAAAAACTAAATATACAAAAAGATAAAATATCATATATAGAATATTCTGATTTATTCCAAATAAATGATTGCGTTATACCTGCTGTTATTGCTGATAATATTAAAGTTTTCCAAGAATATAATTTGTATTTTTATAGATGTACAATACCAAATTTAATTTTAGAAATTACAATAAAATCTTTAGAATTTAAAATGTGTTGTTTTGAAAGCAGTTTTATAATAAGAAATAATTTTGATGGATATATTTCAATTCAAGATAGTATTTTTGAACAAGATTTTGGTATTTTTTGGGTAAAAAAAGAAATATATAAAATAAATGTTTGTAAAAATATTTTTAAAGATGTAAGTATTTTTGAAAATAAAATTTTAAATTTTAAATTCGAAGAAAATACTATACAAAATATTAGTGTAAGTAATAATTTATTTAGCAAAGAAGCTTATTTTAATTATAATAGCTTTAGTAATGAGTGTATATTTTTTAAAAATTCATTTGAAAATTTATCTTTTTATGAAGCAAAATTTAATTCTTTTGTATTTTTTCAAAATACTATAAAAGGCAGTTTAAATGCTGTCAATGCAAATTTAAATTTTGATTTTGAAAATTTAGAAAATAAAATCAATGAACAATATAAAGAAATTAATAAAAATAAAAAAGAAGAAGATCAAAAATCCTTAGATAAATTTGCA
This sequence comes from Campylobacter sp. BCW_6889, assembly GCF_001762535.1. Taxonomy (NCBI): domain Bacteria; kingdom Pseudomonadati; phylum Campylobacterota; class Epsilonproteobacteria; order Campylobacterales; family Campylobacteraceae; genus Campylobacter; species Campylobacter sp. BCW_6889. The sequence continues at coordinate 14,317 of NZ_MJWZ01000076.1, forward strand.
AATGATTTTAGAGATTCTTTTAGGATTTTTAAAAATGCTTTGATAAAAGATAATAATCTTTTAGACGCTTCAAATTTTCATAAATACGAGCTTTATTGTAAAGAAATAGAATTAAAAAATAAAAAAGGCAAAACATTTAAAGATGTGGTGGATAGATGGCAACTTATCTTTTATTGCAAGCTTTGTGATCATCATACGGATATTTTACAAAGTTTAAATTCACTTATTTTGGTAATAGGGATTTTTGTGATATCAAGCGTTGCGATGGTTGTTGGTTTTAACTATAGTCTTGGATATAAGCCTATTTTGGAGCATTGGTATTTTTCATTGGATTTTTATAATCATCATATAAATTCTATCATACAGGATAATTATTTGTTTGTGGCAACAGTAAATCTTGTAATGCTTTTTGGTTATTTGATTTTAGTTGGATTTGCTTTATGTCTAAAATATATGAGAGAATTTTTTATAATCATATCTTATGTGATAACTCTTTTGGTTCTAGCGGTTTCACCAAAAATTCTTATCCCCGCTATGGGAATTTTTACAGATAAAAGAGCTATGTTAGATCCGCTTAGTGTGTTTGGTGGAATTTATACAATCGTTTTTGGTTTTGTTGCATTTTCTTTTATAAAGACAATTAGGAAAAATTCCATAGTGCCAAGTTAAAAAAGATAGAAAGGATTAAATGATGAAAGAAACACTTGAAAAAATACTTAATACCTTAGAAAAATGTTGCGAAAAAACACATCAAAATCATAAGAGTGAAAGTGATGGCAAAGAAACTGCTGATATCAAAGAGGAATTGTCCAAAGTTTTATCTATAGATAAACGATATATATTTATTCTAGATGCTAAGGATACAGAACAAGAAGCAATAAAAAAAATAAAAGAAAAAGAAGACTTTAGGCAAAGGGATGATTTATTTTCTAGTGATGAAAAATGGTATTTGGTTTGCAAGGCAACACTAGACTTATCTTCATTATGTGATAATATGAACAATGCTATTGCCCAGTGTAATATTATTTTTAGCGAATGTAATATTAGCTTAAATGACAAGCAATCAGAGAATAATCGCATTGTTAAAACCAAATTATACTTTTACAATTGTACTTTTGAAAAAACATTAAATTTGAAAAATATTATTTTTGAAAAAACATTAACTTTTAATCAGTGTAAATTTAAAAGAAAAATACGTATGTATAGTAATATTTTTTCAAGCCATTTAGTTTTTCGAGATTGCCATGATAATCAAGATAAAAAAATCACATCCTTAGATTTACAAGAAAACAAATTTGAAGGATATCTTTTTATAAAAAACTGTGCTATAGAAAAAATAAATTTGTGGAAAAATAAATTTAAAAATAGATGTTATTTTATGGATTCTGTTTTTGGAAACAAAAACAATGAAAATATTAAATTAAATTTTTCAAATGCCCATTTTGAAGATAATGCTTATTTTAATAATTCTGAATTTTATAGTTATGCTGATTTTCACGAATGCGAATTTGAAAAAATAGCTTGTTTTTATGGAGTAAAGCTTCATAAGATTCCAAATTTCAGTGCTTGTTATTTTAAAGAGCAAAAAGCTGCAAATTTAATCAATGTTGATATAGATAAGCTAGATTTTAAATCAGTGGAGAAATATATAGAAGATAATTATCAAGATGAGACGTGTGAAAATAAACAAGAAATAACAGAAGAACAGCGTGATAATAATTGTAAATTAAAATGTGCCAAACATTTAAAAGATTCTTTCAGAGTCATAAAAGATGTTTTAATCACTCAAAATAATACCTTAGAAGCTCAAGAATGGCACAAGTTAGAGCTTTATGCGAAAGAGAGAGAATTGTTATTTGAAGTAGAAAGTTGTTATAAAGAGAAGAATAAGCCGTTTATTGCTGCTAAATCAGAAGATAAAAATTCTATTAATCTTACTTTTAGTGTATTGTTATTGTGGATTTACAGGGTTACAAGTCTTCATCACACAAATTTGCCTAGAATTATTAATTTTACTAGTTTAAATATTGTTGTGTTTGGTTTGTTGGTTTGCTTGATTACTTACTTAAGTTATCACATTGATAAACAAACTAATTTTTGGTTTCTTGGAGCGTTTCTTCTTCCTATTTTGGTTATAACAATTGTGCATCTAGGATTTAAAAAACAAAAGATAAAAAATATAAAATTAATCTCATTTACTTTTTTATCATTTTTAATAGCTTTGTTATTAATACAATACACAACTTTATTGAATTCATTTAGTGATATTATATTTGCGTTGCTCTTTTATTGTTTGTTGGTGATTGTTTTGATTTATTTGTATCCTTGTATAAACTCAATTTCTTTTATATCTTATTGTTTTCATTGGCTTGTTTATTTCTTTTTGGTTATGGTTGTTGTTATAAAACCACAACTCATAAATCCTTTTGCAGGAATTTTTTCATCAGATAAGCTTTATGAAAGTCAATTTGAAAAAAGTTTAAATGATTTAAATGTTAGTGCTATTGTAAATCTAGCAAGCATATTGCAAAATGATTTTAATCTCTATTTAAAAGATCAAAACATTTCTTTTACAGAGTTAAATTCAGCTAAAACTCTGATAATGGCAAATAAAGAAAAATTAAAAGAAATTTTGAAAGTATATGATGATAAATATGAAAGTGATTATAAAAATGTTTTAAATGAGTTAGAAAATAACACATCAAATTTAAAAAATATTATAGAAGAGATAGACAATAAAAACAACAATAGCGTTGTATCTGTTCAACTCAATCAAATTTTAAAATTAAATTTTATTCAAGGAATAGATATTTTATGTATCATAAAAAGATTTTTTTCTATATCTGAAAAACTATCACCTGAGCAAATGGCTCTTTTTGAACAAAAAGATAGTCAGGATAGGTTAAAAAGTGTTTTGGCTCTTTTGAAATTTAAATCAAGTTTTGAAGGGATTTTGGAAGTGATAAATCAAGATGAAATTATCCAAAACGCCATAAAATCCACTAGTGTTTTATATAGCATTATACTTTTGCTTTGTATATTCTCACTCCAAAAAACCGCACGAAAAAATTCCATAGTGCCAAGTTAAAATGATGTAATAAAAAAATGAAAGGTTAAAAATGACAAATACACAAATCAATGACAAGATTTTAGAACTAGCTAATTATTTAAAAATAGACAATAAATGTGTTGCCCATAATGCTAGATTACAATCCATACAAATCAATGGTGCTGTTATAAAGAATTTTAGTTTTAAATTATTTAATGAGTATAAATTATCATTTTTCAATTGCAAATTTTTATGTGAAATAAACGAAGCTCCTGGTTTTTTCGAGATAGAAAATCCAGTTTATATCTATGGTTGTACTTTTGAAGAAAATGTTATTTCATATAATATCAAATTTAAAAGCAATGTGGTTATAGCTTATTGTCGTTTTAATAAAAATTTTTATTTTGAGGCAAATACATTTTGTAATTCGTCTAATTTTGAAAGAAATTTTTATAATTATGCTAGTTTCAAAAAAAGCCATTTTGAAAAAAATGTAACTTTTTATAATTCTACTTTTAAAGGTTTAGATTTTTCACAAGCAATTTTCAATGAAAATTTAAATATAGTTAATACAAAATTAAATTTTACTTTTTCTAATTTAGAAGAAAAAATTGAACAAGAATATGAAGAGTTTAATAAAAATAAAAAAGAAGAAGATCAAAAATCCTTAGATAAATTTGCAAATGATTTTAGAGATTCTTTTAGGACTTTTAAAAGTGCTTTGATAAAAGATAACAATGCCTTAGATGCTTCAAATTTTCATAAATACGAGCTTTATTGTAAAGAGATAGAGCTAAAACAAAATTGGGATAAAAAAGGTGAGAATGTAAAAAATACGACAGATTTAGAAAAAAATGTTTCGAGAATTCGGGATTTTGTGGATTTTTTACTTTTAGGATTTTATAGAAAGCTTTGTGATCATCATACAGACTTTTTAAAGGTTTTTAATAATCTTATATTATTAATTGCTTTGTATGCTTTGTTTGTTTTTGGTTTTACTTGGCTTCACGATGATAAACTAGAAGATACAAGAGCGATTTTAACTTTATTTGGATTTTTTGATAAATTTAGGCTTTATTTTGATATCATAAGTGCTATTTTTGTAGTTTTTGGATGTGGTTTTTTTGTTTGTAAATTAGATTCATATGAAAAGAAAAACAATGTTTCAAAAAAACAAAACATAAATTTTATATATATCATTGGTGATTTTTTGAATTTGATTAAAAGCTTATTGTTCGCATCCTTTATCCCTTGTGTTTTTTATGTGTTATTTTCATTATTTGGATTTTTTTTAAATTTAGGTAAAGACTTTGGATATTCATTACTTATAAATACTTTGTTTGTTAGTTTATATATTTGTTTAGTTTATACCAAATCTTTGTTTTTTGGTAGATATGTGGTGCTTATCTTTTCATATATAGTATTTATTATAATGCTCATAAAACAACCTAATGTAATTCACCCTTTAATAGGAAAAATCGCAAACGAATCTGATAAATTTTTTAATTACCCAAGCTTAATAGTGCTAAACATACTATATACCATACTTTTAGCTTTAGTCCTTTTCTCACTCCAAAAAACCGCACGAAAAAATTCCATAGTGCCAAGCTAAGCCTTAAAGCTTAGCTTGAATTTTATCATCAATCTTTTAAGTAGTATTCTATAGTAGAAACCACTCTTATGGTTTTGATGTAAGGGGTATTTTTATCCCTGTTGCTGATGCTAAATTGCCCTTGAGAAGCCTTTTTTATCTTGCCTAGATGGCTGTTTGAATCTTGTGCGAATTTTATCGCTGCATTTCTAGCATTGAGCGTTGCTTCTTCTATCATTTGAGGTTTTATATCATTTAGCTTGGTGTAAAGGTATTCTATGTCATAATTATCGATTTTCGTTACTATGCCAAATTTTGCAAGACTTGAAATGTTTTCTAGTATGCTTTTTCCAAGCTTTACATTTTGCGTGTAGATGAGTAAATTCGCAGTGCCTATGTATCGGTATGTAGCTTGAGTGTCGTTGCCATAAGGATCGCTTAAACGATCTATGATATTTGGCGAGTTGTAGCTGATCTCATCTTCTTTTACGCCTTGTTCTTTTAAAAATTTGATGATATTTTCTTTATCTTGTTCTAGTTCTTCGTATAAATTTGTAAGATTATTGTTTGATCTTGTGAATTTTATAGGAAGTATCAAAGTATCTGCTTCGACTTCTTTTTGGCTTAAACCCTTTACACTTACACTTCTTTCAAGAGTTTTAAAATCACTTAAAGCCTTGTTAAATCCAAAAGCTAGAATCAAACTTGCCAAAACTATGGCTAAAGCCATAAAGATATTATTTGTTTTCATTTTTTCTCCTAGTTAAAAAATACACTCCATTAGCAACCAACACACAAGCACACATTACAAAAGCAAGGATTATCGGCGTATTTGCGTTAATAGCCCCAACCACGAAGGAGATAAAACCTGCAAAACCAAATTGCACCGTTCCAAGCACCGCAGAAGCAGTTCCGCTATGTTCTTTAAACCTTGCCATAGCCAAAGTCGTGGTATTGGGTGCGATGAAGCCAAGCATAGCGATACTTGTAAAAATACTAAGTTCAAAAAGCAGGAAATTTGGATGAAAAAAGGCATTTACAAGTAAAATCACAGTCGATATAAACATTATTATCAAAGCTTTTGCCAAAATTTTTTCGCTTTCGTATTTTAAAACCAATCTCGCATTTATATTTGCACAGATGACAAAACCTAAAGCATTTGCCCCAAAAAGCAAGGCAAATTTTTGCTCACTTAAGCCAAAAAACTGCGTAAAAACAAAGCTTGATCCTGTGATATAAGCAAACATCGCCGCCAAAGCAAAAGAAGCACATAGTATATAAACCAAAAAGCGTTTATCGCTTAAAACAAATTTGTAGCTTTTCATCGCTTCATGATGGGAAAATTTTTTGTTTTTAAGATGAGGTGCGGACTCTTTTAAGCCAAAAAGTATCATCAAAAAAAGCAAAATTCCCAAAGCAAACAAAGTCGCAAAAATACTATGCCATGAAAAATACTCTAGCAAAATTCCCCCAAAAGTTGGCGAAAGCATAGGAGCAAGAGAACTAAAAACCATCATCAAAGCAAAAATTCCTGCAGCTTCTTTGATCTCAAACAAGTCATTGACAATAGCCCTTGCGATAACCACACCTGCACATCCCCCAAGTGCTTCAAAAAATCTCAAAGCGATAAAAGCATAAATATCATCGATAATCACACAAAACAAACTCGAAATGATGAAGAAAAATATCCCCACCAAAGCTGGAATTTTACGCCCAAAAATATCACTTAAAGGCCCATATATAAGCTGTCCTAAAGCAAAAGCGATAAAAAAACTTGCGATACTAAGTTGGGTTAAAAAAGAATTAGTTTGAAAACTTTGCTCCACATGAGAAAGTGCAGGCAAATACATATCTGTAGAAAGTGGTGCTATGCTTGACATCAAAGCAAGGATAATGATAAGTTTAAATTTGGCAAAGCCGTGAATTTTGGTGTGTTTTTGCATTTGTAATCCTAATTATTCTAAAAGAATGATTTTAACAAGTCAATCTTAGAATAATCTTTGTTTTTCTATGTTAAATTTAGAGAAAAATTCTAAGGAAATTTTTTATGCAAAATTTAAACCAAAATGAACAAATCAAATGCCCAAGTTGTGGAAGTTTTATCGATATCAGCACTGCTTTATATGCTCAAATTTTAGATAAAGCTAAGCAAGAAATGCTAAAACAAAAAAAAGAATTTGATGATGAGGTAAATGCTAAAAGAGCTGAATACACCAAAGCTTTAAATGATTTAAAAGCTCAAAAGATAGAACAAGAAAAACTCATAAGCGAGCAAGTAAGCCAAAAGCTTCTTTTAGAAAAGCAAAAATTTGAACAAGAACTTCTCACACAAAAGCAAAATTTCCAAAAAGAATTCAGCGAGAAATTTAACAAAGAGCATGAAAATGAAATGAAAATCATGCAAGAAGAACTCGAGAAAAAAAGCAAAGAACTTAGCGAGTTTTTAAGCATAAAGGCTGAAAATGAAAGACTAAAAAGAGAGCAAAAAGAAAATGAAGAAAGATTGAAATTTCAAGCCAAAGAAGAGGCCTTTAAAGAATTTAAAGAACAAGAAAGCAAAAATTTGGAATTTGAAAGAGAAAAAATGCGTCTTGAATTTCAAAAAAGCACTCAAGAGCAAGATCTTAAATACAAAGAACTAGAAACGAATTTTAAAAGCGTAGCCCAAAAGCTAGAAGACGCACAACGCAGGATAGAACAAGGCTCACAGCAACTCCAAGGCGAAGCAGCTGAACTACTCATAGAAGAATACATACAAAGTGAGTATTTAAGTGATGAAGTAAAAGAAGTGCCAAAGGGCGTAAATGGAGCTGATTGTCTGCATATAGTAAAGGATAATTTTGGAAATATTTGTGGAAGTATTTTGTATGAGAGCAAACGCACTAAAGAATTTAATAAAGAATGGCTGGATAAGCTTAAACTAGATAGCATAGCTGCAAAAAGTGATATAGCGGTTTTGATCACAAAAACTATGCCAAAAGATAAAGAAAAAACGCATTTTAAAGAAGGAATTTTGATCTGTACTTTTAATGAATTCAAAGGTGTTTTAGCAGTGCTTAGAGAAAGCATTATAAACGCTTACAAACTCAAAAATGCCTTGCAAAACAAAGATGAAAAAAATCACATTTTATACGAATACTTAAATTCTAAGGAATTTAACACGCAAATCACTTTTATACTCAAAACTTACCAAAATATGAAAGAAGAGTTAGAAGCTGAAAAAAGGGCTTTACAAAATATATGGAAAAAAAGAGAAAGAGCTATAGAAAATCTAAGTTTTAATTCCACTGCCATAGTGAGTTCTTTAAATGCGATATTTAGCGACTTACAAGGTGGAAATTTGATAGGCGAAGAAGGGATTAAAAGTCTTGAAAATTTAGCCAAAGATGAGGATTAATTTTGGGCTAAGCCCAAAATTAATCATTCTCCTGGGAAGTGATTTGGATTTTTCCAAGGTCCGTATTTTACTTTTATGTATTCTTTAGGGTCTAAATTTTGTTGTGGTGAGGCAAAATACTCAGGTTTTAATGATGGGGATTTGCTATAAGCTGTATCAAGTCCTGCACGATTTTCTGTAGTGGTTATAGGCATTCTTACAAAACCTGTATTGACATAAGCTGCTATATCTAGTGCATCTTCATCACTTAATATAGGATTATCTGCACTCGCACCAAAAGGCATGGCTGATTTTAAAAATCTTGCTAAAAATGGTATCATAGCCATGTGTCCACCATCAGGATAGATAAGTAAAGATGGATATAAATGTCCGCTACCTTGTTCGTAATTATCATTTTTTACTCCAAGTCCTCTTTCGCCATGACAAGAAACGCAATTTTCTTCAAAGAGTTTTTTTCCACGCACAGGGTCAGCTGGGCGATTTGGAAAATTCATCTTAGCAAAAAAATCTCCTTCAAGCTTTACGCCGTCTTTGATACCATAGGCTTCTTTTAGCCATTTAAAATAAGCTAAAATTGCTTTCATTTCTTTAGAATCATTAGGAAATCTATGAGAGTCAGTTCCGCCCATTCCGCGAATTCTATCTTCAACGGAGATGATTTTCATCGTTTCTATGTCAAGTCTTGGATAATTGTTTAGGACATTTAAAAATGGAATAACATATTTTTTTGTCCCTGGCAAACCATTGCCATCATTGTCCATGTGACAGGAAATACAGTTTACTTCGTTGCTTGTCTTTTTTAGCTTGCTATAGGGTCCTAGAGTACTTTCTGTCTTGCCTAAAAGCTCTATGCCATAACGGATTAAATCCCCTTGCTTGCCTTTTGGAACATCATTGATGCTTAAATTTTTATTTGGCCATTCTTGTACAGGTCTTTTGGAAAGTTCCTTAAAGTACTCTACTCCTTCCTTGTCGCTTAATTCTTCTCCTACTTTGTAATCACTTACGCTTTTAGCACTAAGACTCAAACTAAGACATAAGCCAAGCAATAAAATGTGTTTTTTCATGATTTTCCTCCTTTTTATTTGTAGTTCAAATTGATTTTAGTGTATTTTTTCTTAAATATTAAGCATAATAAGAATAATTTAAATAAAATTAAATTTTAAAGTGTTACTAAAAGTAATATATTTTTAAAGTATATAATTAATATTTATTAAAATTTTATGATATTAACTTTATGTTAGTTATTTAAATAGTTTATTTTTTATAGAGTTTAGATTTTCTTCTAGATTTTTGAAATTGTTTTCTAAATCTTTTTTTATATCTATAAAGAAAGGATTGCTTAAAGTAGCGATAAGATAATGATTTTCTTTAGAAAAGATATGATTTAAAGTGAAATTTTTATCTTGAAGTTTGATATAAATTTGTTCTTCGTTTTCAAAGCTAGGATTTTTGTTTGCACTTAAAATTTCGAGTAAAATTCCGCAAAAAAAGCGTTTGTTTTCGTCCAAAAACTGAATATCGTAAATTTTAAAATCCTTAAATTCAAAGCAGTTTTGACTTTTAAATTCTTTCAAATCCTTTGTAAGTCCTAGTTTTAAAAAGTCTTTTTGGCTTAAACTTTGCTTTTTAAATTTCGCCCCAAAACGACGCAAAAATAAATTTAAAGCGTCAATTTGTAATTCTTTTTGTGCGAGTTTTAGTTTTTTGGCTGTAAAACGAAAGAAAAAAATACCTACAAAAACAGCTAAAATTACTGCAATTAAGGAATCTCTTATAAAAACAAAGGCTAAAAAGCCTACAAGCAAGGCTTCGATAATGCTTAGGAATTTTAAGATCCCTAAGCGTTTAAGTATATAAAGTCTATTATTTTCTAAGCTTTTTAAATCCATTAAGATTTTGCTTTTTCCATTCTTTTTCTTTGAGTTGGATCAAGATAGCGTTTGCGAACACGCACATTTACAGGCGTAACTTCTACAAGTTCATCTTCTTCTATCCACTCTAAAGCTCTTTCAAGGCTTAATTTTCTAGGTGGTACAAGCTTGATTGCATCATCGCTTCCGCTTGCTCTTACATTGGTAAGATTCTTTCCTTTGATAGGATTAACATCTAAATCATTTGGACGAGAGTGCTCACCTATAATCATACCGGTATAAACTTTAGTTTGAGGCTCTATGAAAAGCACTCCACGCTCTTGAAGGTTAAACAAAGAATACCCCAAAGCTACGCCATTTTCCATAGAAATTAACGCTCCATTGTTACGCTTTTCAACCGCACCACTAAAAGGACGGAATTCTAAAAAACTATGATTCATCACGCCTTCGCCTTTAGTATCGGTTAAAAACTGGCTTCTAAAACCTATAAGTCCGCGTGCTGGAATTTCAAACTCAAGTCTTGTTTGTCCATCGCCTGTTGGTGCCATGGTTTTCATTTCAGCTTTTCTTTTGCCAAGTTTTTCTATTACCGCACCGCTAAATTCTTCAGGTACATCGATAACTAAATGTTCAAAAGGTTCTGTTTTAATCCCATCTTCAACCTTTACGATAACTTCAGGTCTTCCCATACAAAACTCAAAACCTTCACGACGCATATTTTCAGCTAAAATAGTGATTTGAAGTTCGCCCCTACCGCTTACTTTAAATTTGCCTTCGCCTGTGCTTTCGTATTTCATAGCGATATTAGTTTTCATTTCAGCTTCTAAGCGTTCAGCGATTTTATTTGAAGTTACATGTTTTCCTTCAGTTCCTGCCAATGGGCCATCATTTACAGAAAATACTATACTTAAAGTCGGCTCTTCAATGTGTAAAGGATCAAGTGGCATAGGATTGTTTGGATCTACAACGCTATCACCCACATCTAAAGCTTCAAAACCTGCTATAGCTACGATATCTCCACTTCCTGCTTCTTCAATATCCATTTTTTCTAAGCCCATAAAGCCAATGAGTTTTGAAATTCTACCATTTACTTTGGTGCCATCAGCTTTTGCAAGCATTACGCTTTGGTTTTTCTTTACAACCCCATTGAAAATTCTAGCAATGCCTATTTTACCTACGAAATTATCATACCCTAAAGTGAAAACTTGAAGTTGTAAAGGATTGTCATTTGTGCCACTTGGTGCTGGAACGCGTTCAAGTATGGTTTTAAAAAGTGGCTCCATATTATCACTTTCATCGTTTAGATCAAGCTTAGCATAACCATTTTTTGCTGCAGCATAAACTATGGCAAAGTCAAGTTGCTCATCGTTTGCATCTAGGGCTACAAAAAGATCAAAAATTTCATTGATCACTCTTTCAGGATCAGCAGCTGGTTTGTCGATTTTGTTGATTACAACTATAGGTTTAAGCCCTAAAGATAAAGCTTTTTTAACCACGAATTTAGTTTGTGGCATAACGCCTTCTTGAGCATCTACTAAAAGCAAAACTCCATCAATCATTTTTAAAACGCGTTCTACTTCTCCGCCAAAATCAGCATGCCCTGGAGTATCTATGATGTTGATTTTTGTACCTTTGTAATTGATCGCTGTGTTTTTTGAAAGTATGGTAATACCGCGTTCTTTTTCTATATCGTTGCTATCCATAACGCGTTCTGAAATTTGTTCTCTTTCGCTAAAAGTGCCTGATTGTTTTAACAATTCATCTACCATGGTGGTTTTACCATGGTCAACGTGAGCTATAACTGCTATATTTCTAATGTTTTCCAAATTTTCTTCTCCAAAGCTAAATTTTTAAAAGCTTAGATTATACAAAAATTTAACTTAAACTACAAAGTATCAAAACTTGGAACACTTCTTGCTTTAAAAACTTATGAAATTAAAATTTTAAAAAGGAAGTTAAAATGTCAAAACCATTAAATGAAGAGATTTTTGTTGAATTTAAAAGCGATCTAGCTGAAAGAAAAAATGAAGTTTTGCTTCAAGTTTTAGAACTTTTAGAAACTTTTAGATCAGATAAAAACGAAAAAATGGCAAGAATTTCAAGCGAGCTTACAGAAATTTTAGAAAATGAAGAAAATTTAGAGAAAATTTTAAATGCTAAAAATTTAGAAGAGCTTTTAAATATCTTAACTGCTTTAAATGAAGATAAGATGATTAAAGTATATGAAGATTCTTATTTGAAAGAAAAATTTCCTAATGTAATGGTAGATAAATTTTTAAAATAATTTTTTGAAGGAAAAGTGATGTCAAATTTAGCTCCGCAAAATGATGTTTTAAATCTTACGCCGAGTAAAACTTCTACTACTAGTAGTTCTTTTAGTAAAACAAGTAAAAATAAAGAACATGAAAGTAGCGATAGTAAAAATTCAACTCAAGATGATACAGAGAGTTTTTTAAATTCTTTGCTCAATTCTATCGATGAAACTAATGAATTTTTACCTGATCATATGAAGATCAGTCAAAAAGAAGTTGTTAATGAAGCGATGAACAGACTTCAAAAAGGAGCTTTTGATGAGAGTGATAAGATAAGCATTTTCGAATCTGCTTCTTTTATGCAAATTCTTTCTTTGTTGGATAAGCTAAAAACAGATACAGCAGATGTTAAACTGGCAAATCTTTCTACTCAACTTTCGAGTCTTATCAAAACAGAGGCTAATTTTAATGCTTTAAAAGGCGCATCAAATCTTAGTGAGCTTTTGGACATAGCTAAAGATCTGGGCTTAAATGTAAAAAATATTAAAGTAGATCGTCTTCTTGATCTTAAAGCAACTTTTCCAAATTTAGATAAGGCCGATTTTTTTAAAGGTGCTGTGGATAATGTTTTTAAAGAAATCATCAATAATAAAATTTCCAATATGAGTAAAAATTTAAATCACAATTTACAAAATACAACTCATACTACAAGCACTCATTCTACGCAAAAAACAAATTCTAAAGATAGCGGTTCTTTGCTTTCTCAAACTTTAAAAAATTTAGATTCCATGCTTTCATCCAAAGAAAGCAAACACGAAAAAAATGATAAAGTTAAATCAAAAATAGAAGAAGATACCACAGATGCTAAAAATACTTTAAAAAATATCAAAAATGATGAGTTTGCAAAAAATTTAACAGAAGAGTTGAATATAAAAGATAAAAAAAACCAAGATAATTTAAATAAAGATAACAATCTTAAAGATTTGATTAAAGATAGTACAAAACAAGATAAAAATTTAAACAAAGAGTTAAAAGACAATGCAAGCACTCAGGAGCTTACAAATCTTAAAGATTTAAATAAAGAAAACAAAGATTTTAATAAAGAGTTAAATAAAAATCAAGAAAAAAACAATTTAAATCAAGAGAATATACAAGATCAAAATAAAAATTTAAAGAGCAATAATCAAAATTTAAATCTTGATAAAAATTTAAATAAAGAAATTGTCAAAGATGCTCAGAATTTAGTTTCAAATTTAACACAAAAAGATTTTAGTTTAAATAAAGAGCCTAAAAACAACAACAAAGAAAATAAAGATATAAAACAGAATTTCTTTGATCAAAAATTAAATTTTGAAAATTTAAATAAAACTCAAGCAGTTCAAAATAAAGAGAATAATGCTAATTTTAACAACAATACCAATAAAGAAACTTTTACTCAAGAGCAAACAAAAACGCACAGTGAAAATGTAGATAAAAATAATTTAGATGACTTAAATTCTTTAGTCAAAGATTTAAGTAAAGTAACACAAAACAATGCTCGCAATATCACGCCTAAAGAGACTTTGCAGTATTTTTCACAAGATTTAAAAGAGGCTGTAGATCAATATAAAGCGCCTATCACTAAACTTAGTATCACTCTAAATCCTAATAATCTTGGAGAAGTGGAAGTAACTTTGATACAAAGAGGTAATAACCTTCATATCAATTTCAACTCCAATACCAATGCAATGAATTTGTTTATCCAAAATCAAGTCGAGTTTAAAAATTCTCTTGTAAATATGGGATTTACTGGACTTGAAATGAATTTTAGTGATCAAGGTAAAAGAGAGCAAAATCAAAATCAAGGAAAAAATCGTAGTGGATATGGTTTTAAAGATACTTTAGATGGAAAAAATGAAAGTGAAAAAGTCAATCTAGAGCTTGTTTTAGCGAAGTATTTCTAAGTTGGAACACTTATTGCTTTTAATTAAAAAAGACTGAATGTAAAAAAAGGATTTTATCATGGCGACAACAAATTGGAATAGCAATCTTAACTGGACAAATACTGCTAATACTAACCAAACAAGCAACAAGGATACGAAAGTGGATAATTCATCTAGTAGCAATAGCTCTGGTGTGGTTAGTAATCCAAATGCTACCTTAGATAAAGATGCGTTTTTAAAACTTCTTTTGATAGAGCTTCAACATCAAGATCCAACAGATCCTATGGATAGTGATAAAATGCTTACACAAACCTCACAGCTTAGTGCACTTGAAATGCAACAAAATACCAATACAACTATGCAAAAAATGGTTGAAACTATGGAAAAACTTTCCAATTCTTTTAGTACGAGTATGAGTACTGCAGCAGTGGGAGCTATAGGAAAAATGGCTACGGTAAATGAAAACAAAGTCAAATTAACAGGCGCAGATGAGGTTATTGCACTAAAAATGTATTTGCCTGAAGATTCGGATGATAAAGGAATCACCTTAGAGGTTTATGATAAAAATAATAAGTTGGTATTTAGTGAAAAAAGTAATGAGGGAAAAGAAGTATCAAAAGGTTTATTTACATTAGAGTGGCCTGGTAGAAATAATGATGGTGTTTATGCTGGGGATGGAGAGTATAGTGTTAAAGTGGTTTATAATAATAAAAACGGGGAAAAGATCACTGCAAATTATGGAACTTATCCTATAGAGGGTATTAAATTTGTTGATGGGGTTGCTTATGCAAAAATGGGTGGTCAATATGTAAGTTTTGATGATATTGGTGAAATTAGTGATTATAAACTTGGTTCATCTTCAACTTCCGTTGGAGATAGTTCAGGTGGAGACTCAAGTGATGGAGATTCTTCTAATTCTGGATCCACAGAAGAAGGCGACAAAGAGGAAAAGGCATAAGCCATGATGAATTCATTTTATAATGGAATTTCTGGAGTTAAAACAAATAGTTTTGGTATTGATATTTATGCAAATAATATAGCTAATGTTAATACTACAGGTTTTAAGTATTCTGATACTCAATTTAAAGATATTTTTTATAGCACCATAACTACTCAATCAACTAATCCTGCTCAAGGTGGATATGGCTCAGGATCAGCTTCTTCTAATGTGGTTTTTGAACAAGGTTCTCTTGTGGCAAGCGATAGCGAATTTGATGTGGCTTTACAAGGAAAAGGATTTTTTGGGGTTTTGGGGGCGGATGGTAATGCTTACTATACTAGAAATGGATCGTTTAAAAGAGATGCAAATGGATATTTGGTAGATTCTTATGGAAATTTTGTTTTAGGAACAATGAACCCTGCTTTTACCGGTATCAACTATAGCGATAGGGTTGCAGGGCTTATGGGGGATTATCTTAACACAGGAACTCCGGTAAATAATGGTTTTACCGTAAATTCAAATAATTCTTTCAGTATAGGCACAACTGCTTCTCAAGGGGCTATTAAAGTACCTGTGAATATGTATTTACCTCCTCAAGTAACTCAAAATGTAAAATGGAGTGGAAGTTTAAATGCTAACACAACAACAGAAGTGGTCAAAGTGGATCTTGATCCTGGTAAATTTAACATTACAAAAACTGAAGATGGAAAATATTTAGTTAGCGGTAGTGTTAGCAAAGAAGATGTGTTTAGTGCTAAAGCGGGCGATAGGATCATTTTAAATTTCACTGATGATAATGGCGTAAAAACAAGCTTTGAAGCAACTTTAGATGAAAATCTTAATTTTAAAAGCAATGAGCTTGATTTAAAAGGATTGGATGAAAATAGTATTAAGCTTGATACAGCTCAAATTTCAACAGAACAACAAAAAGCCAATAAAGATATTTTAGAATCCCCTATTTATAATGCAGATGGGAGTAAAAGTACTTTAAGGGTTACGCTTGAAAGGGTTTTGCCGCAAGAAGGCGATAATATACAATATAAAGCCATTGCCCAAATTTATGATTCTAATGGCAATGCCGTAGGCAATCCAACTGAAGGAAATATGGTTTTTGATAAAAATGGTGCTTTGCTTCAAAACAATATTACAAGCATTGCAAACCCAAATGGCGGAACAATTAATATTGATTTAGGCTCTCCTTATGATGCTAACAAGCCTGGTTCGGGTTATAGTGGGATTTATATTAAAGAAGGCGTTGAAAAAAATGTAGTTACACAGCAAGATGGTGTAGCCGAAGGATTTTTTAAACAATATGATATATCTGATGATGGAAGTATTGTAGCGCAATTTAGCAATGGTAAAAATGCTATAGTTGGAAAGCTTGCTTTATATAATTTTATCAATGAGCAAGGATTGGCTGCTATGGGCGATAATATCTTTGCTGCAACAGCTAATAGTGGTGAAGCAAGTTTTATTATGAAAAATGGACAGATTGTTAATACAGCCAAATTTAAAGGCGGATTCTTAGAACAATCTAATGTTGATTTAAGCGTAGAGCTTTCAAATCTTATAGTAACTCAAAAAGCCTTTGATGCAAGCTCAAAAAGCATTACCACAAGCGATCAAATGATACAAAAGGCTATTAATATGAAAAGATAATTTTTAGGAATTATCTTTTTCTAGTTTTTCAAAAATAATTTTAATTTCTTCTATGTCGCTTTCGCTATAATCATGACTTGATTTAATATAGCTTGCTTGTTGCCCTTTTTCAAGGTATAAAACTTTTTCATAATCTTTTAAATTTATTTGATGCTTTAGTTCAAGCTCGGTGTTTGTTTTAGGATAAAATTTTAAAAAATTATCCTCTCCAATATTTTCGGCTTTTATGTATATTTTTACATTATAAACCATTTCATCTAAAAAATTTAGCTTTGCGTCAATATGATATTTTAATTTTATAAGTTTTTTATACAAGACACTAAGATGATTATATTTTTTTATGATATCACGATAAAGATTTGAAAATTTCATATCTATAGCATTAAGTTTTTCAGTTTTTTGAAGTTTGATAATCTTGATTTGATTTTTGATTAGATAATCATAGTAATTTTGCATTTGACTTATGATATTATCAAGTTTACTCTTTGTTTTAAGGCTTAAATTTGTAAGATTTTCAGTTTCTGAGTTTGATTTATTGTTAATAAAATCTAGTGGAGAAATTACAATATTATTTTTAAATTTTATATTATTTGTTATGATTAGATTTTTTTTGGGATATAAGATATTATCTGCTAATAAATTGCAAATATAAATATTTTCTGCTTCTATTTTTCCACCCATGCAGTTTTCAACAAATACATTTTTGGCTATAACTATCCCGTTTTCTAAATTTTTTATATACACAGTATCAGCTTGCAAAGTTCCTTTGTGTGTTATAATAAAAATATCTTGTGCAAAAATTTCGCTTTTTGCATGAGTTAGGCCTTTGATGCTGATATTTCTTCCATAAAGTTTTGTCGCTCCAATGCTTCCATTTACTTTTATGTCTGAAGCTTGAACATTTACAATGCCTGATTTAACAGCATCATCATTTATATCAAAATTAGTGATTTCTAAGTTTATATTTTCATCAGTATTTGTTTTGATTGAACCGGTTGTTTTAAGTCCTACTTGTGATAATTTTAAATTATTTGTAACGCTATATCCTGATCGGTCTTTATTTAAAAATCCATAATTTGCACTAAAATATTTAATTCTATCTTCTAGTTCTTCTGTATAAATGCTTTCATCTTTTATGATAAAAGGATTATCAAAAAAAGCTATTGGATTTAAATGAAGGATTTCTCCTCTTAAATTTCTACCTTCTTTTCCAAGAATTCTATAAATGTATTCAAAAAGTAGCTCATTTTTTTCAATAGGTTTACAGTAGCTTCCTTCATCATAGCTAATATTTTCGTCAAAACATTCTTCGTTAACATCTCTATGATAAATAATTTCATCGCTTTTATGTTCAATCTTATCTACACCTTTGGCAATTTCAAGCTCTATTTCTTTAATAGATGGATTTTTTTGTATTGATAAGATAAAATCATCAATCTTGTCAAATAAATTTTTATCAAGTCTTAAGATTAAAAATTTTTGCTTGATCATTACTTTATAAATATTTTGCAAAATGTCAAATTTTAAATTTGGATAGTATTTAAAATTATCCAAAAAATTAATATTGACCTTAAGATAAGTTAAACTAGGATTAGATTTAAGCTTAACCACGAAACAATTTTTTTGTGTTTTTGGATAAATTTCTATAAGAAATTTTTGCACCATGGTATTGTAATTTTTTACAAAAAAATCATCCGCATAAAATAAGTCAAAATCCTTTCTTTCATAAGTTTTTGTTTTTGCTGGTTTTATATTAGAACACAGAAGTTTAAAATCTATAATTCTAAAATCAAGAATTTGATCTGTGCTGGCTTGTTCATATTTTAAACTTTCAAAAGGATTGAAAGTTTCTAAAGTTTTTATTTCATAGCTCATCATTACACTCCTATGTTTTCGAGGATATGATTTAACATTTCATAATTTTGATTTAAATCAATATGATCTAAATGCACTAAAATTTGTCCACATTTTTCACATTTTAAAGTATTTTCTTTGCTAACAAGTTCTTCGTGTATGGTTTGTGGAACTGCATGAGTACGCAAATAACAGTTGCAAATATAATCATAGGTTTTTTCAGTCTTTAAATCTTGCCTAATTGATTTTAATTTTATGTATTGCTCTAGATTATAATGAATCTCTTGAAGATGTAGAGCTTTTTTGTGAAGTTAGCTATCCATAAATCTTCAATAGCAAAATGATCTAAAATCCAATCTTTGGTCAATGTTGAAAGTTCAAATGACATTTTAACAATATCATTTGAGTGTTCTAAAAGTTCTTTAGTCTTTTTTAATAATATTTGATGAGATTTTCTATGTTCTTCAATTAAAGGAAAATCAATGCTTTCCATAAATTTTTCTTCATCTTTGAAATGAATTTTTACATATTGGAATAACTTTGTAAGAATTTGTTTTAAATCATTTTTGTGTTGCACATCATTATCTTGAATTTTTAAAGCTAAATCGTTTGCAATTTCAGCAATTTCAAAAATTAGTTCGTGTTGTTTATCTAATTGTATGTTTTTAATGCTAAAATCTTTACTCCATTTGATTTCCATGATTTTTCCTTAAAAATTTTATATAATATATCTATATAATCGTATTTCCTTGAAAAAAACAATAATTTTGCAAATTAAATTTAAAAATTTATATAAAATATAACCAATTTGTTACATATTTATACATTTTTATATTTAGTTTTTATAGCTCAACACTTTTTAAGTATATTATGATATAATTTCTTTGCCTTTTCTTAGACCTGTGCAATGCTATTTTTAAGCACCGCTTCAGGGTGGGAACACAGCAGAGCACTTGATTTTAGTGTGTGCCGCAGTTATCTGGGGAAGGGTTTTCTTCATTTAAAATTCCCTATTTATTTTTCAATTAGACTAGCTTCTTTATAAAGTAAAAATTATGTATATTTGTAACAATAAATTAAAAATTTATTTAAAAATTATAATTTTAAGATTTATTAAAATATTAGTTAACTAGAATTTAAGCATTGCAAATTACATTACCAATATCAAAGGATAAACAATGGATAGAAAGAAAATTCCCTTGTTGGTGCTGTGTATTTTAATTGCAGCTGTGTTTTGGCTTATACCTACTCCTGTAGGTTTGGAAGATAATTCTTGGCATTTTCTTGGGCTTTTTATTGCTGTGATTATGGCAGTGATTTTACAAGTAATGCCTTTGGGGGCTGTTTGTATGGTAGCTATTGCCATAGTAGCTCTTAGCGGCATTACCACTACCCAAAGTTCTGTGCGTGCTACACATATAAAAACTCTTGAGGGAATTGTTTTAAGAGATAATTCTAATATCTATAAAACAACTATGGATGAGGCAGTTGAAGCCACTATTTTGCAGGCTTTAATCAATGCTAATATAAGTAGAAATTTAAAAGCAAAAGTTAATGAAATTTTAAAATCAAGCACAGATATAAATTACCAGATTGAAAATCTAAGTAAAATTTACACCAAGGCTACTTCAAAAACTTCTACGCAACAACTTATTGATGAGACTAAAATTTCAGCTTTAAATACTTTAGCACTTGATTTTTTATCTCAAAAGAGTATAGATGAAAAGGTAAATACTGCTATATCAAATTTAAAATCTAAAACAGGTATAAAAGATGCTTTAAGTGGTTTTTCAAATTCTCTTATTTGGCTTATAGTGATTTCTATTATTGTGGCTCGTGGAGTTATTAAAACAGGACTTGGAGAGCGTTTGGCTTATCATTTTATCAGTATTTTTGGTAAAAAAACCTTAGGTATTGCTTATTCTATAGCTTTTTGTGAAACCATTTTAGCTCCAGTTACTCCTTCAAATACTGCAAGAGCAGGGGCTATCATAAATCCTATAGTTCAAGCTATTGCAAGAAGTTTTAAATCCACTCCTGAAGATGGAACGCAAAATAAAATAGGCACTTATCTTTCTTTGGTAAATTATCAAGCTAATCCTATTTCATCAGCTATGTTTATTACAGCTACAGCTCCAAATCCTTTGGTGGTTGATCTTATAGCACAAGCTACAAATTTAGAAGTGCATTTAACTTGGGGGCAATGGGCTTTAGGAATGTTTTTACCTGGTATAGCTGCTATGCTTTTGATGCCTTTGGTGCTTTATTTTCTCTCTCCGCCAGAAATTAAATCCACGCCTAATGCTTCCACTTTTGCTAAAGATAAATTGAAAGAACTTGGAAAAATGAAAAATAGTGAAAAAATAATGCTCAGTGTTTTTGTCTCGCTTTTACTTTTATGGGCTGGAACTTTGGGCTTGTTTTTTGGAATTTCTCTTGATGCGACTAGCGTGGCTTTGCTTGGGTTGTCTTTGGTGTTAATTAGTGGAGTTTTAACTTTTGGGGAAGTTTTGGCTGAAAAAGCTGCTTGGAATACTTTAGTATGGTTTTCAGCTCTTGTAATGATGGCAACTTTGCTTGGCAAACTTGGTGTTACTCAGTTTTTAGCTGAAGTTTTAGGTGAATTTGCTTCTGCTATGGGACTTGGGGAAATTTCTATTATGATATTTTTAAGCCTTGCTTTTTTATATACGCACTATTTCTTTGCTTCTACTACAGCTCATATATCAGCAATGTTTTTTGTTTTTTATAGTGCAGGGCTTGCTTTAGGAGCACCACCACTTCTTTATGCTTTTATTATGATAGCTTCAGGTAATGTTATGATGGCATTAACTCACTATGCAACAGGAACAGCTCCTGTTATTTTTGGAACAGGCTATGTAACTCTTAAAAAATGGTGGAGTATAGGTTTTGTGATTTCCATAGTTGATATAGTAGTGATGATAGCTGTTGGACTTATTTGGTGGAAAATTTTAGGATTTTATTAATAATTTCTAGGAATTAATTCCTAGAAATTATTCTATAAAACCGCTTGCTATGACTTTATCATGATCATAAAAGACTGCCATTTGTCCGCTAGCAAGTCCATAAACAGGATCTTTTAGAGTGATTTTTGCACTTTTATCTTTATAAATTTCTACCTTACAAGGTGTAGATTTTGAACGATAGCGGATTTTTACTTCGCAATCAAGCTCTTTAGCATCTATAAAAAGATTGATATTTTTTAGCTTAAATTCACTGATTTTAAGTTCTTCTTTGGTTCCTACGATGATTTGATTTTGCTTGGGATTGATTTTTAAAACAAAATGTGGTTCATGTGCCCCACGCACTTCAAAGCCTCTTCTTTTACCTATAGTATAGTGCATATAGCCCTCATGTTTGCCTACTACTTTTCCGCTGCTATCTAATACTTCTCCAGGAATTTTTGTATCCATAAATTGATCTAAAACTTGCACATAAGTATCTTCAACAAAGCAAATTTCAGAACTTTCCTTTTGAGTGGCAAAAGATTTTAAAACCTCTATAGTGGAAGCAAATTTTTTCACATCTTCTTTTTTCATTTCGCCTAGCGGAAAAATAAGATATTTTAAAGCTTCTTTATCTGCACTGGCTAAAAAATAGCTTTGATCCTTGCTTTCATCTACTGCGGTTTTTATTAAGTTGTTTTCAAGTCTTGCATAATGTCCTGTGGCAAGTTTTTCACAACCTAAACTTTTAGCAAATTCTAAAAGTTTTCCAAGTTTGATAAAACGGTTACATAAAGCGCAAGGATTTGGTGTTTTACCCTCTTTATAAGTATCTACAAAAGGCATATAAACTTTGTTTTTAAAATCTTCTTGTAAGTCTAAAATATGATAAGGAATTTGTAAAAAATTTGCAACTTTTTCTACTTTTTTGATATTTTCTTCGTGGTAATTTGGTTTGCCATGAAGCTTCATATAACAACCTATAACTTCATGACCTAAATTTTTAAGTTTATAAGCAGTGACTGTACTATCAACTCCACCGCTCATAGCGACTAGAATTTTCATTAAATTTCCTTTAAAGTATTAATTATAAAATCCAAGTCGTCAGTGATTTTATACTTTAACTCATCTCCTTTAGAAATCACTTCAAGTTTGAGCAAAGAATTTCTGACGAACTCATCAAAACCTCGCCAAAATTCACTCCCAAACAAAACAATAGGAACATCTTTTTTAAATTCTAATTGTTTTAATGTAAGAATTTCACACAATTCATCAAGTGTTCCAAAGCCGCCCGGGAAGATCACAAAAGCTAGACTCTTTTCAATAAGAGCCATTTTGCGTATGGCTAAGCTCTCAAAAGTAATATTATATTCTACAAAATCATTAAGTTTTTGCTCGTGAGGTAAAAATATATTAAACCCTACAGAACTCATTGAATTTGTATTATTTTTTTGTGAAAAAGCACCTTCGTTGGCTGCACGCATAATACCTCCTCCTCCACCGCTTATCACACAAAAACCATTTTGAACACATTTTTGTGCCAAAATTTTAGCCTGCTGATAATAAAAATTATCTTCTTTAAGTCTTGCTGAACCAAAAAAAGTAACAGCCTTTTCTAGTTCGGGTATATTTTCAAATTTTTCAACATCTTTTATGATTTTTGTATCCATCAAATACCTTTTTTAGCAAAACTATAAAAAATGATTATAGCTAATTTTTTTAAATTTATAGAGTAATTTTATCTTAATTGCTCTAATCTTTCTTTTTTAGATCCGATTTCTGTGATTTGAACACCAAAGTTACCATCGACAATTACTACTTCACCATAAGCAATTCTTTTATCTCCGATTAAAATTTCAAGCGGATCATTTGCAAGTTGATTAAGCTCTACAACTGAACCTATATCCATAGTTAAAACATCTTTTAAAAGCATTTTTTTATTGCCTATACGCACACGAACAGGTAAGCGTACATCCATGATAAGATTGATATTTTTAAGTTCTTCGCTAAGCATGATTGTTTTTTCTTCAGTATTGTGATTAGAATCAGTGCTTACATTTCCTGTTTCAGCAGGTTTCCCGCTTAGGATGTTATGGAGTGTTTGATCCATGGCTAAAGAAACTTGTTCTTCTAAATCGCCTATTTTTACATCATATAAAAATAATTTTTTAAAATCTTTAAAATCTACGCTTTCAGGCACAAATTCACAAGATTCTATACTAAAATCCATTTTTGGAATGTCTTTTTGGGCTCCTAAGGTTGTAGAAAATGCTGAAACGATGTTTTGGATAGCTTCTTTAGCTGCATCCATTTCATCAGGACCTAGTTTATCGTTTTTGGTGATCTCTTCTTCACCCATCATCCATTCACCAATAGCACTCATTAAAACAGCACCAGCTAAAATTCCTATTTTTCCACCATTTGCTATATCAAATATAGCATACACTAAAGGTGCTTTTAAAGTATCACTTGCATTGACATCAAATTCTTTATATTCGCTAAATTCAGCACTTTTTCCTGTTAAACCTTCAATGGTGCTGATGCATTCATTTGTAAACATTTTTAAAAAATCATTGATCATATTTCTTCATCCTCCTCTTCAGGCTCATCATAAACACTAGCTTTAGCTTTACGTTCTTCTTCGTATTTTTCCAAAATTTCTTTGATTTCATCTTTATCTGTGCGTATGAGTTCTAAAATTTTAATAGATTTTCTAAAACGATGCAATCCAATTTGTGCTAAGAAAACATCTTTTTTATCGATGCTTACTATAGCTTTATCATCTGCTTCTCTATCAAGCCTTAAAATATCGCCTTGTTTAAGTTCTAAAAATTCATGAACATTAATTAAGGTTTTTCCTAAAATTGCCTCATATACCACTTCAGCACGACCGATTAAAGTTTTAAGTTCTTTGTTACGTGATTTTTTGGCTGAGGTTTCACCCATCATAATATCGCGGTTTGCCAAACGGCTTAATATACTTTCTAAATGCACTACAGGATAGCAGATATTTACCATTCCGCTTGAATTTCCTATGATGATTTCCATTACCACCATGATAACAATCTCATTTTGAGATACGATTTGTACAACATTTGGACTTGATTCTTTAGCTTCAATACTAGGATAAATTTCAGTTACAGTAGCCCAGCTTTCTTTAAGTCTTTGCATAATGATACGCAAAATAGAATCAAGCAAATTAAGCTCAATATCCGTAAGCTCACGCGAAGCTTCATAGCTATCACCTTGACCACCTAAAAGCCTGTCTATCATAGGAAAAGCTATGCTTGGATTGATTTCTAAAACACAGTTTCCATCTAAGGGTTTGATAGAAAAAACGTTAAAGCTTGTTGGACTTGGTAAAGACATTAAAAATTCTCCATAAGTCATTTGATCGACTGAATGAAGTTTAGTTTCAACAATACTTCTCATCATCGATGAAATTTGAGAGGCTAAATTTCTTGCTAATTTATCATGTATGCCTTTGATTGTCCTAAGTTGTTCTTTTGAAACTCTGTTGGGACGCTTAAAATCATATACAACGATATTTCTTTCATCTTTTTCATCTTTTGAATTTGAGGCTATGGGTGTGTCGGTGTTATCATCGACAACTTCAAGCAGGGCATCAATTTCTTCTTGGGAAAGTATCTCAGCCATTACACTAGCCTTTCTCTAAGTTTTTTAAGGAGTTTTTTGTGAATTTGTGAAATTCTGCTTTCACTGATTTGTAAAATTTCACTGATTTCTTTTAGGCTTAATTCTTCATAATAATAAAGCTGAATAATTAACTGATCGCGCTCTTTAAGATCATCTAGCACTTTGTGAATTTTTTCTAAAAGTTCTTCTTTTTCAATTTTTTCTAAAGTATTGTCTTCGTTATAAAGTTCGATTTGCTCATCGATGGGCAGGGTATAGCTAATAGCATGAGCTGTTCTTACCTCTTTGATTTTTTCTACATCTAAATCAAGTTTTTTGGCTAGATACTCATCATCAGGTTCGCATTCATTCTCAAGGAAATATTCATCCATGATTGCATCAATATCTTTAATAATTTTGCGATTATTGCGACTCATTACATCAAGACTTCTAAGATAATCAAGCATAGAGCCATTAACTCTTTTTCTTGCAAAACCCCAGAAGTTATCATTTTGTTCTTTATCGTAACGGCGTGAAAGCTTTATCATTTCTTCAACGCCTATGCTAATAAGATCATTAACATCTATGCTTGAAGGCAAGCGTTCTTTTAGTCTAAAAGCCATAGCACGTAGGGCTGGCATGTAAGAAAGCACAAGCTCATCTTGCTCTTTCTTTAGCATTTGTGCATAAGCTTTAGGCGGCTCTTTTAGCATTTCTTCGTCTTTCTTTGGATTCATTTTTCTTTAGCTCTTCTCTTTCTTCATTGAGCTTTTCTAAAATTATATCCATTTTCTTTTCACGAATAACTAAATCGTTGATAATATTATTGCTAGTTTTTTCATAATCGTGTTTATTAAAGATTCTGCCACTAATTTTCTTTACATCTATAAAATTCATAATAGCAATATGAACAAAAACATAAAACATAAAAGTAATAAAACAAGTAAAAATCAGTATATCAAAGGCTTCATCTATACTAATAATGCTAAATGCAAGTCCTATAAAAAATCCACAAACAGTGAAAAATGCTACGTAATTTTCTGGCCTCATAATCTCTTCTCTTTATTGCTAAAATCTTTCAATAATTTTTCTAAAAAAACTTGAAAAACTACGATTTGAAACATTATCAAGCACTTTCCGTTCCAATCTATATAAAAGCTTGGAAGCTAGGGCTTTAAGCTCATCACTTGAGGCTGTGTTTTCATCGCTAAATAAAGTTCTTTTTTTAATACTACCACTTACATCTTTAGAAGCGCTTAAATGACCTAAGAATTCTAAATTTAAAGGATTTTTAATGTTTGCATCTGCAACTTTTTTAATATTTTCAAAAACTTTTAAAGCTTCATTTTCATTTTTTACAACATTAAAGAGCATTAGTAAATTTTCTTTTGTCTTAGAAGTTGTTTTTATGGTTGCATACGCATCAGTGATTGCTGCAGGATCAGGAACAGTTACTACTATAACTTCATCAGCCATTTCTAAAAAATTTAAAATATTTCCACCAATACCCGCGCCTGTGTCGATAATAAGAAAATCAAGCTCATCTAAAATACTTGCTTGATTTAAAAATCTCTCGTAAATATTTTTATCATTATATTTTAAAATCTCATCTCCACTTTCGCCTGGGATGAGCCATAAATTTGGCTTAACTTCTATTA
Source organism: Campylobacter sp. BCW_6889 (assembly GCF_001762535.1). Classification (NCBI taxonomy): domain Bacteria; kingdom Pseudomonadati; phylum Campylobacterota; class Epsilonproteobacteria; order Campylobacterales; family Campylobacteraceae; genus Campylobacter; species Campylobacter sp. BCW_6889. The sequence goes on from NZ_MJWZ01000076.1 coordinate 41,115, forward strand.
AAATATCTTCCAAGGAGCATTCTCCACGTAAAACATGCAAGAGATTTTTTTGTATGCGTACATTTAAAATGACATCCAAATTTGCCAAGCCAATATCAGCATCAAAAAGCCCAACTTTATAGCCATTATTTGCTAAAACATTGGCTAGATTTGCGCTAATCGTACTTTTTCCAACGCCACCTTTTCCACTTGTAATAGCTATAAAATGAGTGTTTTGGGATTTTTTGGTTCCATTTTGACTCATGAGATTGCGAAGTTTATTTGCTTGGTTATTCATTATTTTTTCCTTTATTAAACCCTTCTAAAATACAATGAACTAGAAAATCACTATTGGCTACTTCTAAATCATCTGGCACTTCTTGTCCTGTAGAGAAAAAGCTTAGAGGAATATTCGTTTCATAAATAAGAGAGAAGATATTTCCAAAAACCTTTGTTTCATCAAATTTAGTAATAATCAAAGTATCAATATTTAAGAATGAAAAATTTTTATAAATTTCCATTAAATCTTCATGTTTGGTGTTTGCAGAAACCACTAAATTTACATCAATTTCTGCATTTGAGTGCATTAAAAATTCTTTAGTTTTAGAAAGTTTACTTTGATCGTATTGTGAATTTCCTATAGTATCAACCAAAATTACTTCGCAATTATTTAAGCTTTTTATCGCTTCATCTAAATCCTTTGGTTCTATGCTATCAATAATAGGAAGTTTCATCATTTTTGCATACTGAAAAAGTTGCTCAACCGCACCGATTCTATAAGTATCAAGCGTAATAATACCTGTTTTATAACGCTTATCTCCATAAGCATAGCGAAAAGCTAACTTAGCTAAGGTTGTTGTTTTTCCGACTCCTGTTGGGCCTACTAGCATCATGATTTTTTGTTTTTTTATATCGCTTTCAACACGACAAGGCAAGATATTTCTTAAAAGTGAGTGAAAATATCTTTGAACCGCATCTTTGTTGGTTTTCATAGCAGCTGGCATATTTTCTATAGTTGCCTTCATAATCGCTTCTAGATGATTTTCAAGCATTCCACTTTCTTTGGCTTGTTTATAAATACTTGCAAATTCAGGAGGTATCATAAGATTTTTTCTAGCTTCGGCTTTATCGTCCCACATCATATCTGCAAGAAGATCTATTTTATCGTTAAGCTTGTTGATTTGTTTTTCAAATTGCTTTTCAAAATTTTCTATTTTTTTATTATAATTTAGATTAGGGGTGTAATTTTCTAAAGGTGTGTTTGTGACTTTAGAAATTTCATTACTAACTTCACTTAGCTTTTCTTTAAAATCATCAAAGTCTAGAGTCTTATTTTGATGAGGGTTGATTTTGTTTTGTGGAAAATCTTGATAGGTTTTTTTAGTTAAGTCATTGTTTTTTACAGTGTTTAAATTTCTATTTAAGCGAGTATTTGAGAAATCCAAGACTACATCTTCATCTTCTTGAGGGATTTGAGATCTAATTTTTTCTTCTGCAAGAGAGGTAGAAGATGGTTTTGGCGAGCTTTTTTTTGCAGGTAAAGATTTCCCTTGTTTTTTTAAGTGTTCTTCATAGTCGCTTTCTTCTATGGCTACCATAACCTCATAAAGTGCATTGCGATTTAAGGTTTTAGGACGAATTTGTTTATTTGTTATAATTAAAGCTTTATCTCCGTAATCTTCTTTTACTTTGGGTATAATTTGTTCTGTATCTTCAACAGTAAAAGTATGTATAAGTTGTCCCATATTATATTCCTTATATCATGCCTAAAGGCAAAATTACACTCACTCTTTCTTTAGCCCCTTTATGAGGCACCTCACACCACTTATCACGCTTGACTTTTTGTGAAAAGTATAAAAGATCTAAATCAAGCGTTCTAGGAGCGTTTTTGAAAGTTCTCTTGCGTTTAAATTTTACTTCATAATAAAGTAAAACTTTCAAAAGTGCTCGTGCATGCAAATTAGTTTGTATCAACATAACAGCATTGGTAAAATCTTTTTGCTCTTTAAAACCAAAGGCTTCATTTATCAACATAGGAGATGTGGATAAAATTTTAAATCTTTTATCATCCATCATTACTCGAAAAAGCATATCAAATCTTTTTTTTTCAGGTTCTATATTGCTTCCTAAGCCTATAAGGGCTAAATATTTAAAAGATCGTATATTTTGACTAAAAAAAGGAAAAAAACGACTTTTTTCAAAGTGTTTTACTCCTTGAATTTTTAGCATTATTATTTATTCGTTTGTTGTGCTTGTTGCATCGCGCGCAAATTTTTTATTTGTTCGCAAATTTGAATTACGCCCATTAAAGCCAAGTGATAGCCAAAAGGACCAAAACCAACAATAGTTCCAGAACATACAGGTGCTATAAGACTTTTTTGACGAAATTCTTCTCTACGATAAACATTGCTAATATGCACTTCAATTGTAGGCAAAGCTACTGCTGCAATAGCATCGCGAATAGCTACTGAAGTATGAGTATAACCTGCTGCATTGATAATAATTCCATCAACTGTTCCAAGGCATTCTTGAATTTTATCTACGATTTCACCTTCAAAATTACTTTGGAAAAAGTCAAGTTCTACATTGTTTTGCGATGCTGCAAGTTTCATTTGCTCATGAATTTCTTCCATTTTCATAGCACCATAAATTCCCACTTCTCTTACGCCAAGCATATTAACATTTGGGCCTTGGATAATCATTATTTTCATGGATTTAACCTTAAAAATTTATTTTTAACCTTTTATTATAACATTTTAAAAATAAATTTTTGCTACAATGTAATTTTTGAAAGGAAAATCGTGTTTATAGCTGCTGCAAGATATCTTTTTTTATGCGATGAAGATTTTACAATACTAGAAAATCAAGCCTTTGTTTTTGAAGATAAAATTTTAGAATTGGGTGAATTGGATAATTTAAGAAAAAAATATCCCAAGGCTAAAATCATCAAAACACCTAAAAATTCGGTTATTTTACCTGCTTTTATAAATCCTCACACACACTTAGAATTTAGTGCAAATTCAACAACTTTACATTTTGGAGAATTTTTAATTTGGCTTAAAAGTGTTATAAATTCTCGTTCTATGTTAAATGCACAGGCCAAAGAAGAATTAATACTTCAAAGCATTAAAAAAATGCAAAAAAGCGGTATAGGCACTATAGGTGAAATTTCAAGTTTTGGGAGTGATTTAGATCCTTGTTTAAAGGCTAGTCAAAAGGGTATGCGTATAGTATTTTTTAATGAAATTTTGGGTACAAATGAAAATCAAGTTGAAGATAAAAAACAAGAATTTTTAAAAAGATTTGAAAATTCTTTGAAATTTAAAAATGATTTTTTTATTCCAGCAATTTCGATTCATTCTCCTTATTCAACTCATCCTAGTTTGGCTTATTTTGCTCTTGATTTAGCTAAAAAGCAAAATTTACTAGTTAGTACGCATTTTTTAGAAAGTAAGACTGAAAATATCTGGCTTAGAGAGTCTAAAGGGGGTTTTAAAAAATGGCTTGAAAATTTTACACTTCACCCTAAGCCTCTTTATACAGCAAAGGATTTTGCTAAACTCTTTAAAGGAGTAAGGACTCTTTTTACACATTGTGTTTATCTAAAAGAATATGAATGGTTAGATAAGAATTTACATTCTATTACACATTGCGCATTTTCAAATCGCCTTTTAAGTCAAAAAAGCTTAGATTTAAAAACAGCTTTAAAAAGTGGATTGAATATCCATTTAGGAACCGATGGACTTAGCTCAAATATTTCATTGTCCTTACTTGATGAAATGCGCGCGAATTTGCTTATACATAAGAATTTTGATTTATTGGAGTTAGCTTCTAAGCTTTTGCAAATGGTAACACTTTATCCTGCAAGGGCTTTAAATTTAAATTTAGGAGAGCTTAAAAAAGGTAAAATTGCTGATTTTAGCGTATTTGAGCTAGGAGAATGTGATAAAAAGCAAGCTCCTTTGCAGTTTATTTTAAATGCTAAGGAAGTGGATAAATTATTTATAAAAGGAAAAGAATGCAAATTTTAAAATCATTTTTTAAGGCTTTAGGGTGTGGAATAAAATTTATCAATACTTATTTTAAAACCTTTGTTTTATTGTTGATTGTTATATGGATTTTAATGTCTAGTGCAAATTCAAGCTCCAATCTTGCAAATTTAGAACGCATTGATTTAAAGGGTGAAATTTTTGATAGCTCTGCGGTTTTAGAAAAAATTATCAATGCTAAAAATGATAGCAATATCAAAGGAGTGCTTTTTGTTGTAGACTCTCCTGGTGGAGCTTTTGCTCCTAGTATGGAACTAGCTCTAGCTATAAAGGATTTAAAAATTAAAAAGCCTGTGCTTGTCTATGCAAGCGGAACTATGGCAAGTGGAAGTTATTTAGCAGGAGTTGGAGCAAATAAAATTTTAGCCAATCCGGCAAGTTTTATAGGCTCTATCGGTGTGATTATGCAAGGAGCTGATTTAAGTGGATTGGCTAATAAACTCGGTATTAAAGAACAAACTATTCAAGCAGGTGAATTTAAAAGTGCTGGAACTTTTGCAAGAGCTTGGAATGAGAATGAAAGAAATTTTTTACAGGGTTTAATTGATCAAAGTTATGATCTTTTTACAGGTTTTGTTGCTAAGGAAAGAGCATTAGATCTTAACAAAAAAGATCAATGGGCAAATGCAAGAGTGTTTTTAGCTGCCAAGGCTAAGGAGCTTGGTCTTATAGATGAGCTTAGTAATTATGAAAATGCTAAAAAGGAGCTTGAAAAACTTGCTAATGTTTCAAATCCCGTTTGGAAAGAAGAAAATAAGATTGATAAATTTCTTAACCGCCTAGAAGGACAAGCATCAAACTTGATAAGTAAAAGCTTAATCGAAATCGCTTATAAGACTAATAGCAGTTTTATAAACGCTAGATAAAATATATAAATATTTTTATTTAATTTTTGTAATATTTTTATGCAATAATTATTTATATTTTAGATAAGGAGTAAAATAATGAAAAAAAATATTGTTTTTTTTGAAGTTAAAGGTGGGAGTGATAAAGGTGAAGATGGTTATAGAAAAGATACTATACCTATGGTAAATGCCTTAAAAGCTAAGGGTTGGAATGCTGAGGTGATTTTTTTTGAAGTGAGTAAAAAAGATGAAATTTACAAATATGTGAAAGAAAATTTTGATGGTTATGTTTCTCGCATCAATCCTGGCAATCTTAAAGAAGAAAATGAGTATTTTGATATGTTAAGAAAACTTTGTGCTGATAAGCTTGTAGGTATGCCTCATCCTGATGCTATGATAGGTTATGGTGCTAAAGATGCACTTACAAAATTAGCAGATACTGATCTTGTTCCAAGCGATACTTATGCTTACTATGATATTAAGACTTTTAAAGAAAATTTTCCAAAAAGTTTGGCTAAAGGTGAAAGGGTTTTAAAGCAAAATCGTGGCTCTACAGGAGAGGGAATTTGGCGTGTGAGTGTAGAGGGTAGCGTTAGTGGAGATAGTTTGCCTTTAAACACAAAAATCAAGTGTACGGAAGCTAAGGATAATCATGTAGAACATAGAGAGCTTGGGGAATTTATGGATTTTTGTGAGCAATATATCATAGGTGATAATGGTATGCTTGTGGATATGACTTTTTTACCGCGCATTAAAGAAGGTGAAATCAGACTTTTAATGCTTTATAACACTCCTGTAAATGTAGTACATAAAAAACCAGCCGAAGATGCCGATGCTTTTTCTGCTACGCTTTTTAGTGGGGCAAAATATCGTTATGATAAGCCAGAAGATTGGAAAACTTTGGTGGATATGTTTTTAGGCGAGCTTCCTAAGGTAAGGGAAAGATTAGGCAATTACGACTTACCATTGATTTGGACGGCTGATTTTATTTTAGATACTGATGAAAAGGGCAATGATAAATATGTTTTAGGCGAGATTAATTGTTCTTGTGTAGGCTTTACTTCTCATTTAGAGCTTGCTGATGAAGTGGCTTCAAATATTATTAATATTGTAAGTAAAACTAAGGCTTAGTTTTTAAGTTTAATGTCCATTTTATTATTGAAAAATGGACATTCTTTTTCTATTGTTTTTAAGTTTGAGCTATATTCTATTGGGAAAAAATTTTCACAAAATGAGCATTTTGTATCTTTGGTTAGTATAGGATAGGAATAGTCAAATTTATCCAAAATAAAATATTTTATTTTTTATCCATTAAATTTCCTTCTTTGACTAACTTATACTTTATTTATTATTTTAACGCATAAATAGTTAATTAGAAATTTTCTGAATATTTTTTATAAAACTGTATGGCTTCTTTACATTTTTTACATTTAAATTTTACACCCTTAAGTTGAATTTTTGATGAATTCCAAAAGGTACATCATACATTTGTCCTACGCATTCGCATGTATAAAGATAAACTGCATTTTCATCATCTTTTTCTTCTTTGACTTCTTCAAAGCTTACTTTCCATCATCTTCAGAATCTAAAGAAGAACTTCTATATTGTTCAACTTTCATATCTTCATAGAGTATATGTTCTAAAAGCCATTTTTTAGAAACTGTGTAAAGATTCTCTTTTAAATCATTGATGGTTTTTATGTTTTGCATAAGATAAGACATATCATGAATGATATTTTATGCATGTATTGTTCTTCATTGTTAAAATGTTCTTTCATGTAGTTAAAAAGTTCTATTAAAATTTCTTTGAGTTCTTCTCGTTTTACAAATTTATAAACAGCACTTTCAACCTTGTCTGCAAGTTCAAAAAGTTTTTGGTGTTGAATGTCAATCTATAAAACCGCTTTACAAATCAAAGTCATTTGACACTTAAAATCAAAGTCTTATTTTTTCACTTTGATTTCTAACACGAAATTCACATCTATATTTTAACCTTTCAAATCAAAAGTTTTTAATTGCTTTTTGAAATTTTATGTTTAAATTCTTTGAAATTAAAATCAAAGGATTTAAAATGCAAATGCAAGAAGTGATTGAAAAATTAAAAGATATACTTGCAAGTGAAGGTAAGCGTGATTTAAAAACAAAAGATATAGCTAAAGAATTAGGCATCCATCCTGATACTTTTAATTCCATGAAATTTAGAAACTCTATTCCCTATCCACAAATCTTAAACTTTTTAAATGGGAGGAATATAAGCATTAATTATTTTTTCTATGGTGTCTCTCCTAAAGATCAATTAGAATGTGAGAATAAATATAGAATTTTAAAGCTTTATAAAACAAATGCGAGTTTAGGCGGAGGTGGAATAAATGATTTAATAGATTGCTCTGAGCTTATTATGGATGAAAAACTATTAAACTTTTTTGGTGATAAAGAATGTGAGTTTATCACCTGCTATGGAGAAAGCATGGAGCCACTTATAAAAGATGGAAGTATTTGTGTAATAGATAGAAATAAAACCTTTAAGAATAAAAGCATTTGTGTGATTAACACTAGAGATGGACTTTTTATAAAACAAGTTTTAAAACAAGATGATGGAGTGATTTTACACTCTTTAAATCCTTTATATAAAGATATATTTTATAAAAATGGAGATTTTTTGCTAATTGGCGTTGTAATTGGAGAACTTTCTAAGATGTAACAGCACACAATAAGCTAAGTCAAGCTAATCTCACAGAGAGTGTAAAACACAAGGTTGTTCTATCAAAAAGGAGATAAACATGAAAGATATCAAAAATTACACCGATAAAGAATTAAAAGAAAAAATCATACAAGATTTAGAGAGTGAATTTAGGATTTTGTACAAAAAGCTTTTAAAAGAAAAAGATTATCTTGCTAGGGATAATATATTAGAGCTTATGACTATTTATAATATGGGCATAAACTCTTATTCAATCGCTAAAAGATTTGAGATGAATGAAGATAAAAGTCTTATACAAGTTCCTTTGTTTGAAAGATATATTATAGGTAGAAAATTTGTAGTTAAATACAATAATGAAAAACAAAGATACGAATTAAAAAGTACCTTTTGTGAATTTTAAGGAGAAAAGATGAAATATCCTAATGTTTATGTGAAATTAGTTGGCGAAGATGGCAATGCTTTTAGTATTCTAGCAAGAGTAAGCAAGGCTTTAAAAAAAGCAGGTGTAAGCAAAGAAGAAATAAGTAAATTTCAAAAAGAAGCCATGAGTAGTGATTATAATCATTTATTAAATGTGGTGCAAGATTGGGTTAATACAAATTGATTTCAAAAAGATGTCAAACAACAGCACACATTCAGCCAAGCGAAGCTAATCTTGTCTTATCAAAACAAAAGGAGATAAGATGAGTAAAGTAATAGTAGATATCAAAAAAGGTTTTAGCAAGACTTTTATAAACGCTATTTGCAACCATAACAATGAACTTGTTTTAGAATATCTTAAAAATGGTATGAGTGCAACTAAAGAATGCATGGGCGAAGAACCTATGTTTTATGCAATAACTCATAATAATTTTGGAGCGATTTTACTTTTATTAAAATACGGTGCTATTTTAGATAAAGAGTATCTAGAAGAAAGCAATAAAGATTTTAGCAAAGAAGCTCTAAAGTTTTTAAGCTCTTTACTAAAATAAAAGAGAGTATTTTTACTCTCTTAGCTTTTAAAAATTCATAATCAAAAGCTCTTTACTTTCTTTTCTTTTTAAAACATTATTATTTAAAGAATACCTTACTTTTAATTCCTTAATATTAAAATCTTTATAAAGCTCTCTTATAAGCTCACAATCATTATAAGAAAGCATAAATTTACCTTTGATATTTTTAAGCAAATTACATAAAAGTTCATGTTCTTTTAGCCCAAAACCTCCTGTGTTTTTATAATAATTCTCAGTCCCTACATAAGGTGGATCTAAATAAAATAAAGCTTCATTGTAATCATATTCTTTTAAAATATATTCAAAGCTTTTATTTTCAATACTGGCATTTTTAAGTCTTTTTGTATGTAAGCTAAAATCCCTACATAATCTCTTTGGTGCTCTTTGTTTATTCATAGCAAAATGTCCCATGCTTGAACCAAAAGAAGTACTGATAAGATAAAAATAAAAAGCAGCCCTTTCTAAGTCATTTCTTGGCTTAATTTCTTTATTTTTAAGCATATGAAAGATTTTTCTACTTATTATCATAGAATTAAGCACATTTGCTAGGCTTTGGGGTTTATTTCTTATACAAAGATGTAAATTAATAAGCTCGTCGTTAATGTCGTTAATGACTTCTATTTTTGAAGCGCTTTTTTGATAAAAAACACTTAAAGCTCCACCAAAGACTTCAATATAGCTTTTATGCTCAGGCATTAAAGCGATGATTTCTTTAGCTAAATAGTTTTTACCACCCACCCAAGCAAACGGAGCTTTTAGCGTAGTTCTACGCGTAGCATTTGCGAAGCTGGAAAACGGAGCTTTTAGCGTAGTTCTTGTAGGTTTAATAAGTGTGCTAGTTTTTAGAAATTTGTCTGTATTATTTTTCATACAAACTCCTTTCAAAATAAAATTTAAAAAGCTAGTCTTTAAAAATAAAGCTATAATGCTTTTGCTAGTTTTTAGAAAAAGGAAGGCTTTAGTCTTCCTTATTACCCTTCAAAATTAACACTTATAGTATATCCACTCAAAGAAAAGTCATGTTTTACATCTTTAATACTAAAAATAACCTTTTCATCAATGCCTTTTATTTCTAAATTCGCTCCTGCTTTGATATTTTTCCCTACCATGCTAAAACTTCCTTCAAAAGAGCCTTTATTTAAAGCATTAAGCTTAGCATTTGCCAAGTTTAGTGCCTCACTATCATTCTTTACTCCAGCAATCTTTAGCTCATAAACACAACCCTTATCATTGCCACTTAAAACGCTTTTAACAATGCCTTGTTCTATATCTTGGTAAGTTAGTTTAACGCCTGTATAATCATTGCGATTTTTAATACTGATATTTAAATCACTAAGTTCGCTTATATCTAAAGTATATTTAATGCCACCCTCTTGTTTTCCACCACCCTTTACACCCTCTTGTGCTGCCTCTTTTTGCTCTATGATGATAAGAGTTTGTTCTTTTATGCAAGCTAAAAAGCCATATTTTGCACAAAGAGTATAAATAAACTCAATATCGCTTACATTGTTTTGAAGTTCATGTTTGATATAAGCTTTGTTTGCATTATTTGTTTTTGCTTTTAAATTATTTTCCCCAGCAATTTTTAAAGCAATATCTGCAAGATTAGTATTTTCCCAAGTCCTTGATTTTTTGTTTTTAATATTGCTAGCGAAATTAATCGCAGTAGCTTTAATATCTGTTGTTTTAGAGCTATAATTTTTACTAAAACTATTAATGCTAAAAGTACCACATTTAAAAAGTTTTTCATCAAATCCAAGCCAAAGCTCTAACTTATCGCCAAAAGGAGCTCTTGCATAAAGTCCATTTAAACTGATGCTTATCTCATCACTTTCATCCTTGGCCTTATCATCAAAGCTTAGATTAATAAGATTAAGACTTATCTTTTGTGTAATATCTTTATCATTTGCTTTTATCTTAAAACTAGGATGATTTACCATAAAGTTTCTTCCTTGTTTTCTTGAATTTCAATATTAGGCAAAATCACTTTATCTCCTGTTTTTAAAAGAGGCTCTAATTTTGGATTGGCTAATAAAACTTGATCAAAATACAAAAGCGTTCCATAATGCTTATAAACCACACTATCAAGCCTTTCATTGTTTTTTGCAATGTAAATCTCACTCATCAAAATCCCTTTGTAAATTAAGTTCAAAACTTTGTGTTAAAAAGCCACTGCCTTCTAAAAAAGCACTTTGTTTTTCGCTGATACTTAAAATCGCAAATTTTCCAAAATAAACTCCACTGGCACTACACATTGCATAGCTTTTATTTTGAGAAGCCATTTGCTTTAAAGTATCTAAATAAGTGTTTTTATCTTTACTAAGCGGTAAAGTTTTGCCACTTATTTTAATACTTTCATTTGCTTTAGCAACGCTGATTAAAGCATTATGATTATTAATACGTTCAATACTTCTAATGCCGTATTCATAATTTTTTTCAAGCTCATCTACATTTAAAGCTTCAAACTCAAACTCACCTAAACAAAATATCATTTTAACCCCAAATTGTTGTCTGCACTTTTTTATCTGCATTTTTATTTAATGCACTTAAAACACTATTTTCAACTTCTTTTGCGAAAGCTTTTAAATCAAACACTCCATTATTTGAACTTATATTAAAAGTTCCATTAATATTTACATTGATTTCATTTTTTTTAGAAATATCACTTCTTTTGGATAAAGCGGCAATTTCAGCTTGTCTTGCTTCATGCTTTGGAGCACCTGATCTTACTATGCCATGATGGGTTCTAGAATTATCATTTTGTAAATTTTGATATTTTTCTCCATCAACTTTTTTATCATTATCACTAAAACCAAAAAAAGAGGCCACGCTTTTAGCTATATCTTTAATCTTTGCAAATGCTTTGCTTAACCATTCAAACTTAGAAGCAAACCAATTAAATAAACCACCCCATAAAGAGCTAAAAAACTCGCCAAATCCGCTAAAAACGGAACTAATTTTATCTATAAATCCAATGAAAAAGGTTTTAACTTTATCCCAGTTCATGATAACAAGCGTTGCAATGGCGGCAATTGACATTAAAACAAGCCCTATAGGGTTGGTTAAAAAAGCGATTTTTAATATATTAAAAGCAGTTCTTATAGCATTAAGCGTAAAAGCAAATTGCGCTCCTGCAATTTTTGCAACCAAAAATCCTACTTTTAAAGCGCTAAGGGCCACACTAGCTATAGTTAAAGAAACTACTAAGGTACCTATAACTTTACTTAAATTTGGAAAAGCATCAATAATCTCTCTAATAAAGTTAATCAAAGATGAGATACTATCCATGACAAAGCTTAAAGCAGGTGCTAAAGCTTCGCCTATGCTTGCACTAAGATTTGCCATACTGGCACTAAGTTTTGCAAAGCTTGTGTTAGTGGAGTCTCCTAACTTTTTAAATTCATTATTTAAAGCACCCATTTTTGTATTTTTTAAAGATTTTAAAGCTTGTTCATACTTATCTGTATTGTCGACTAAATTTTGCATCATGCCTGCAGCACCCGTCCCAAAAACTGAATTTAAAAAAGAGACCATCTCATCTTTTGGTAAGGTTTTTATCTGATTTAAAAGTACTTTAACCGCACCGCTTGCATCTTGTTTAAAATAAGCACTTAGTTGTTCTGTACTAAGCCCCAAGCTTAAAAACTTGGTTTTCATATCATCACTTGCATTATTTAAATTACTCATAACGCTAGTCATTGCTTTAAAAGTTCCAATCGCTTCGCCTTCATCTTTAGTCGCACTTGCAAAAGCAGCACTTAAAGCTGCCGCACCCTCTGCACTCATACCAATAAGCTTTGCATCGCCTCCTACTTCATTCATTATCTTAGCAACACTTGAAGCACTTACATTGCTTGCTTTAGCTACACCAATTATCTTATCTCCAAGATTTTGCATATCTTTGGTATTTAATTTATAAATATTAGAAAGCTTACTCATGAAATTAATACTTTCTTCATTATTTAATTTAAAGACTTTACTATACTTAGCACCAAGTTCGCTAAATTTTAAAAGCTCACTTTCGCTTTTTATCCCAAGCCTTGCTCCTGCTTCACCCAATTTAGTAAGCTCATTAACATTCATTCCTATATTAGAACTTAGTTTTAAAAAATTTTTTCGTAAAAGATTTAAACTTTCATTATTTGTATTTAAAAAGGCGTTTATATTATTCATATCATCTTCAAGATTAGCACTGATTTTTACAGGCACACCGATAGCTAAAGCACTTGCGCCTTTAGCCATAAGCTCACCTTTTAAAGCACTAAATTTTTCACCTATTGCTTTAATCTTTGCCTTGGATTTTTCTAATGCATCAATACTTTTATTTAAGGCTTTTACACTTTTATTGCTTTGATCCAAATTAGCACTAAACTTTTTTAAAGCTTCAGTGTTTTTAGCAAATTCTTTAAAGCCTTTAAAGGCTAAAGATATACCAAAGCTAAGTCCTAAATCTTGCATATTTTTCCTTTTTATTGTAAAATCTATTTATGAAAAAAATAGACAATGCTTTTAATGCTAAAATCATCTTTTTAAAAAACTTTAAAATCGTTTTTAAAGCCTTTTTAACACTCGGTATTTTTGTCGCTTTTATGCTTTCTTTTTTAAGTGATGATTATTTAGCAGGTTTTGTTAATATCACTTCATTTTTTGTGCTTTTTTCTTTAATACTTTATATTGTAACCTTTATCTATTGTTTTTTTAAGCTTAAACACTCTTAGCGATTTTTAAACTAATATCTAAAAATTCAAGATAATCTTTTATGTTTAAACTCATAATTTCACTATAAGAAAAATGCAAATAATGAGCTATTAACGCAATAGCTTCATTATTCAGTGCTCCCACTGGGAGTTTGGTAATTGTTTAATTCATTGCTTAAAAGAGTAATGTCTTCAAGACTTAAATTATCAAGCTCTTCTAAACTCATATTAGTACATTCTCCTATCATATAAAAAGCTCTCGAACCTTCGCCTTTTTGCATATCCATAGAACGACGCAACATCCCAGCTGTTGGGGGATTAAATTTAACTTCATTTCCATTTGATAATTTGATTATTTTTGACATAATTTTCTCCTTATAGACTTAAATTTGCTTTTACTTTTGCCATTTTATCAATGCCATTAAATTCTAGAATAAGATTTTTTATATCAGCTAAAAATAGTCTTTTGCCATCCATTGTGATTTTTATAAAATGCACATTGATTTTTATTTCACTTGTAAATTCGCCACCTGCTACAATAGAAGGGGGAGTCATAGATGTAAATTCTCCATTTAACTCCACTACAAAAGGCACTTGTTTTCCTGATCCGCTTTGATGAATACTTGCTTTAAAAACAAGTGGGATTTTTGTTTTAGAAAAAGTATTTACTCCAAAAGCTTCAAAAGCTTGTTCTCCCATCTCACTAATTTTAAAAGAGCATTCCATTGCTTTAAATACACCCGTGCCATAATTTGCACTCAGCGCTCCTTTGCTTTCTAATACTTCTTGTTCTATAATAGGCAAAGTAATATCTCTTGCTACCCCAGCATAACCATACCCATCTATAAAACAATTTGCTTGTTCAATTACTTGAGGTACTTTATTAAACATGTTATTCTCCTTCTTTTAACTTCGCGGTGGAAGTAAATTCCACCTTACAACAAGGGATTTCATCCCCTTGACCCCTCTCTTGTGCTTTACACTCTCTTTAAGCTTGTGCTTTGCACTCTCTGTGAGAAAGCCCCAAAAGCCACCTTTTACTCTGCACTAATAGTTTTAATCAAATCACTTGCCCATTCATCAGAGTAGATGAACTCTAAAGTGATTTGTTTAACGATTGGATTATTCATCATTTTTATATTTAGATAAAACTTACCAGCACTCACATTGGCATCTGTGTTTCTTTCTTCATCCCAGCTTACCTCATAGCCAATTAAAACCTTAGCTCCTTTTAAATCTCTTAGCAATTCTTCAATGCTGATTTTTATAAAATATAATTCACTTGCTTTTTTATCAATAGCTTTAAAAGCTGCTTTTTGTCCTGCTAGGGCTATACGATCAAAAGTTCTTACACGAGCTAAATCTTGCCAAATCGTATCTTCATGGCTAGTTTCCCCACCCCAAGAGCGATAACCTTCACCTAAAATACAAGTTGAAATGTGAGCATTTCTTAATCTTTCTGCATCACAATCAAAGCCATTGATAAACTCTATAAAATGTTCTGTGCCAGTAACCCCATTCATCACTCTATTTGAGTAAGAATCACTAAAGCCATATTCTTTATCCCCATCTGTATGGGCTATTAAACCTGCGATGATAGGAGATTGTGGAACATAAGCGTATTTTCCTTGTGTATTTAAGATTTGAACCTGTGGCCAAGTGGCAATTAATCTTTTGGAGCTAAAAGCCTCCATTGCATTAATAGCTTCACCAACATTTGTAGCGTAAAGATCTACAATAGCTGTGATATTCATAGAACTTGCCACACTTTCAAGCTTAGCCTTTACTCCTGCTTCATGTGAGTAATAAGGAGCAATGATTAAATCAGGGCTAAAGCCTGTTTTATGCTTGGCTTTTTTAAAGGCTTCTATGGCATTAACAATATTGGTTAAAGTGTTTTCACTTTCCTCGCTTTCTTCAAAAAAACTAATAATAATTACATTACTTACATTTTGTAGATTGATACATTCTAAAGTATCTAAAAGTCTAAAATCTTGTAAGTTATTTTCTTTGATTAAATCGTTTACAAATTCTTTTGCTTTGCTTACATTTGAAAAGGCAAAGATTGGAAAGCTATCCACGCTTTCATAACCAGCCTTTGTGTAAATCATTTCTTTACTTGCACCTTTTATAGCCCCAGCAATACCTATAGGCGTATCACTTTGCACTTTAATAGGACTTGCTGCACCATTACTAATATTAAAATTAACTCCATAATTTGCTGTCATTATTCACTCCTTATTTCTTTACATTTTTTGTATTTTTTGTTTTTTTAGGATTTAAATTAAGCTCTTTTTTCATAACAATTTGATCTTGTTTAGAAATTTCAAATAAAAAGGCATAATCTCCATAAGTATCAGAACTAGCTTCTAACTTTTCAACATTAAAATCTTCACTTTGAATTTCTTGCTCACCTATAAAAATGGATTTTTTTACTCTTACATTGGTAATTTCTGTTTGACCATAATATCCATTACCTCTAGCAAAAAGCTTATTAGGCATTGGCGTATTTTCAAGTTCTATGCTTACCTCTCTACTTCCTGAACTAGACCATAAGCAACACTCATCAGAACCACCATTATATTTTTTAAACACATGGGCGATTTTGTGATAGGTTTCTTGATAAATCCCACTTGTTTTAATCGTTCCTACAATTTGATTATCTGTAGGAGTAGGATTAGAATCTATAGTAAAATCGCTTCTATTAAGACCATTACCATCTTTAGTCATAGTAAATTTTGCGTTTTCATACTCATCTTGAACTTTATTTGGAGTAGCAAAACCATTTTCAAAACCAAGTCTTAAATCACTCATACAACCCCCATATTGTCCACCTGTGGTAGTGTTATCAAATGTGATGATGATTTTTTCTTTAGGGGCAATATCATTGCTACCATCTCCTAGTAAATCAACCCAGCTTGTAAAATCATTATCATTAGCAGTGCAAATAAATAATTGCTTTTTACTTTCTACAACCGCCCAAATTTCTCCTACTTTAGCTTGTGTATTGTAGTTAGGTGGGGTTTTTGATATTTTTATGTTTGTATTTTGGAAATTTTGATCTTGTAAAATTTCCTCAATGAGACTTTTAAGCTCCTCTTTATTAACAAGCTCTTCTTTAAAAAGCTTTAGTTTTTTATCTATAAGCTCATTAACTTTTTGAGCATTAAGCTTATCACTAACTATAGGTTCACTTGGCTCTTTTGAGCCTTGATTAATATCTGGAATAAAAGAAATTCCATAATCTTTCATTTTAACTCCTTTTTATGCTTTCACTTTGTGCGAATAAAATCCGCCCAAAGTCGCTTTTACTCTTGTGCTTTGCACTCTCTTTGAGAAAGCCCCCGTCCCACTGCGTGGGTAGCTCACCTTTTTTATTTTCCTTTTATCAAGCATTTTATTGCATGATAAAGATTGCAAGAATGATAAAATACAAAGATTTTAAACTTAGAACATCCAAGCAAAGTCATAGCTTCTTTTAATGCTAAATCAGCTGTCTTATAATCAGCTCTAGAGTTTGCTTTTTCACATAAAAAATCATGCACCACACAAGCACTAAAATACTCGCTTTTAAAAGGTGGAAACAAAGACCAAAAAAGGCGTGGGATACTTGCTCCATCCGTTTTAAAGCCTTGTGGTACAATGCCTTTGTAATTTGGCAAAATAAACTCATAATCTTGTATCACTTCAAATCTATCTTTATCATAAGGTTTTACGAAAACCCTTTTTAATTCTGTTTTAGTCATTTTTCACTCTCCCAAACAATTAAATCAAGTTCTTCTTTGCTTTGTGCATTTCTAGCTTTTTCTTTTAAAGCACTTGCTTTAAAAATAGTTTCTTGTACGAAATAAGCCATGCTACTTGCAAAGAGTTTAAACTCATCTACGCTAAATCTTGTAGTTGAATTATCAAGCGCAATCCAATCAATATAAGGAATTAAATTAGGATTAACAAGAGCATTGGTTACTGCTCCATTAATTCTTAACTGATCTTCATTAGAACTTTGATAGATTTTACCTTTAAAAGAAAATCCACCATTTAGAATATTTTCTTTTTTTGTATTAATCTCGTTGATTTTTAACTCTTTTGCCTCGTTTAAAAGCTCTTCTTCGCTTTTAGGAGGATTTATTAAAGAGTTAAACTCTTCTTCGCTAATAGGTGTTAAGCCTGTTTTAATTTGCTCATCGCTCACTTCATCCTCATAAGCATAAATTTGATTATTATCGTTTTTGTCTATAAAATATTTCATATATGGCTCCTATTAAGATTTAAAAGACGTGCTTCTACCAACACATTTGTTGGGTTAGCTAAAGTAAAAATTGAGTAAATATCATTAGGTTTTAATATTAATGTAATTTGAGAATTTGGTCTAAGTGTAGTAATTTTTTTATTGTTTACAATCACATCTACATCTGCTTCCACCCTCAATAGTATAGTATGTATAGTAACAGGAATTGTAAGCCCTGTTGTATTTGTATAATTGACTCTGCTTCTCATATCATGAGCCTTAGTTAAAGGATCTCCATCAAGATAAACACCAAAACCTATCAATGATAATAATTCTATATTATTCAATAAAGCTAGACTAGGAATTTTTTCTTTTAAAGCATCCACTAATTGTTTTGCTACGCCTATGTTTTCTTTTTTATTGATTAAAGCTATTAATTCATCTCTTAATTGTGCATCTAAAGAAGCGGCAGTTCCTGTATTTTCCTTTTTATTGATGAGCTTTGTTAATTCTGTTTTTAAAGCTTTATCCAAATTAGCCGCTACACCCTTGTCTTCCTTGGTGTTAATCAAAGCTTTTAATTCTTCTTTCAAGGTTTCAATTTTGAGTTCAAGCTCAATTTTAATAGCATCCACATAATCACGACTTGCCATGATTACACTAGGATCTAGTTTTAAAATAACTTCCTCTGCATTAGAAAGCTCCATGACAATTTTTATCATAAGCTCTTTAGCACTGCCTTCTTTTAAGATAGGTTTATAAGTGCGTGGGACATTTCCAACTGCAAGCAAATCTCCTGCTTCATCATAAATGCCTACTGCATTAACTTCAAATCCCCCTACATCGCTTGGCACATGACACATTAAATTCACATAGTTTGGATTGCTTTCATCCACACTTTTGCTACTAATATTAGCTTCATATACAATCTCTTCTAAGCTTTGCATTTCTTCACTGGGCAAAATAACTTTTGAACTTAATTTAAAGCTTTTTAAATTGATACCATTTCCACTTGCTCTTGCGGCAATAAATTTAGCAATGCCAATTTTTGTTAGTATGGTATAGTATTCACTTTTTGCCATTAATACACTCCTTTAAAATCAATATTAGTTCTTGTTATTTCACAAATAAAAACACCCATTGCATTTAAACTTGGTTTCTGATTGTTTTCAATTTGCGTGGTTTGAAAAGGTAAGATTTCTATAGTTTCTCCACTTATTTCTACACTAGCATTAAAACTATCATTTTTACTTTCAATCTCTATTTCAATTGCTTCTAAAACGCTTCTAACATTTTTAAAATCATAAATTAGTCTTTCTAAAGTATTAAGCGTTCTTTCATCAAAGCTAACATTAGTTGTGCTTACTTTAACTTTAAAAAAATAAGGCTTTCCACCATAATTAAACCACTCTTTAACCACTGCAGTAGGAAATACGGCTCTTAAAGCTTCTTTTATAGCCCAAGTTGTGCCGTTGTATCTATCTAAAAGCAAGGCTTTAGATATAAGCTTTCTTGCTTCTTTTTCATTTAAACCATCAATACTTACATCATAAGCATTGGCTAAAATTGGCAATAATCTTTCATCGCAATTTAGAGCTAGATTTGTGATACTAGCTAAATTTAAATCTTCAAATCTTGTTTTAGCACTTAAATCAATGGCTTTGCTTTGTTTTGGGTGATGATTTAAAATTAAAGTGTTCATAGCACCGCCTTTTTTATGCTATCACTTTGTGCAAACGAAGTTCGCCCAAAGTCGCTTTTACTGAAGGCTTCCCGACCCATTGCTACGCAATGCCCCTTCATAGTACTGCCTTTTCATAACTAAGTGAAAAGCTAAGGGTTGCAAACTCATCATCAGCTATTATTATATTTTCTAAGGGCAAGTCTTTTAATTCTTGCTCTTCTTCATTTATGATTTTTTCTTTAATGCTTAAAATTTCGCTTTTATAAACTCCGTCTTGATGAAGACATTTATAAATAAATCCCAGTGCTAAATCCACACTTAAATCAAAGTCCTTTTGCAAAGCATTAATCTTTTCACTTATTTCATTAGCACGGCTTAATTCTAAAAGCAAAAGTTTGGCATCTACGATAAACTCTCTTTTTTTAGCTAACTCAACGCTGACTTCATCAGTTAAAGGTCTTCGCTCATCCGCACTTAAATACTCTTTAACCACATCAACGCTTAATTCATCTTCACTTTTAATGATAACTCTTACTTTTCCTGCTCCATTGTTTAAAGCTTTTATGGAGGCTACTTTTGCACTTGCGCTTAAAGCGTGATAGATATAGCCTTTTTCACTTCCTGCGGTTGAAAAACGATGTACACTCATTACAGCCCTTTCTCTTAAGGCTTCATCGCTTTCCTCACTGGCTCCACCACTAAAATATTCAAGTTGTTTAATCTTAGCTACAAAAGGCAGTGGGGTTTGTAAAAACTCGGTTTTACTTTCTTTGCTTTGAATAAATTCATTAAGTTCCAAAATACCTTGTGCTTTACTTTGCCCTTTTTTAATTACCACTTCTTCTTTTAAAGTGGCAAGGTCTGCTTTTTCATTTGAAAAAATTGCACCTTTTGGGATGATGACATCATAAGTAAGTAAAGTATTTAATTCAAACTCTACTTTAGCTGTGGGTTTAACCCCTTTAAGCCTTTGTATTAAATAGCCATTAGCTACTACATTATCTAAATCACTTCCCTTTGCATAATGAAGATATGTTGCTTTTATACTCTCATTAATTCTTGCTCTAATTATCATTTCTCTATAAGCTAAAGCTTCTAAAATGGCTTTAAAAGGGTCAGATTCTAAAAGCTCTACATTATCTTTTAAAAAGCTTTTAAAAAGTTCTTCATAGGCTTTTAAAAGCTTTTCATAATCAAGCTCTTCTATGATTTGTGGATAAGGGATATCCTTTAAAAAGCTTTGTTTAAAATAGCTATCATTTGCACTTAAAAGCTCACTCATTTGCCTAGCTCCATTGTTAAATCCCCATAATTTTCAAAAAGCAAGGTAATGCTTAATTTATTGTCTTTACACTCATTAAGTCTCACACCTTTTAGCTTTACTCTTTTTTCCCACTTTGAAATTGCTTCTGCTGTATATCTAGTAAGCTTTATCTTAAAATCATCATCGATTTTTCTATCGATTAATGTAAAAAGCAAAGAACCATATTCAGGTCTCATTACTCTTGAGCCTAAAGGAGTGATTAAAATGTCTTTGATACTTTCTTCGATGCTTACCATGTAATTCATTTTAAACCTTTGTAAAATTCAAAAATGTTTTCTAGCATTTGAGAAAATCCTAAAAATGTAAAAGCTATAAAAAAGCCTATAAAAATGCTTTTAATAAAAAAGTTTAGGTTTAAAAAAGCATAAAATGCCCCCATACAAAAGAGCATAAAAAAGACTAATGAAAATAAAAGCAAAAATAATTCTTTCATAGTTTTTCCTATCTTGGCGAAGCTGTGGCACCACAAGTACAAGAATGGGTATGATTTGTTAAATCACCTTTGCTATCGCTTATGTTTCCACTAACTTGTAAATTACCTATTAAGTTTAAATTTCCTTTTATGCTAAAAGTACCACTTGCCCCACCTTCGCCACTTGTAGAAATTGCTCCTGCAATTTGAGTATTACCATTTAAATTAATACTTGGAGCGTTAAGCGTTATGGTATTAGCGTTTGTAGTATGATTTTTAGTATTTAAGGTGTTGTTTTGGTTATGGGTGGTTTTATCTACACAAGTGATATTTATATTTTTAACCACATCAAGTTTTAAAGTGCTACTCTTAGAGTTGTATTCTAAATGTGTTCCATCTTCAAAATCTATATTAAAAGTATTTTCATCTGTGTTTTTTGCTCTATGTTTTTCTTGGTAAAGCCCACGCAAAATAACTCCACTATTTAAATCCCCACGCACAGGTATGACTAATACTTGCTCTCCTATTCTTAAAGGAGAAAAGCTCACTGCATAAGAATTAGCTAGATTTTGAAAAACACTTAAAAAATCCGTTACCATTTCTCCAATAGCAACCTTAGCTTTACCTTCTTTAATGTCGCAAATGATGCCAAGTTCGTTCATTTTAAAACCTTTGAAATAATTAAATCACTATTATCACTAAGCCATTCACAAACTGCTTCATTGGTGCTTGCTAACTCAATAATAGAATCAATAGTTTTTTTACAAGTTTGTAAATTTAAAGCCTTAACATCTACTTTTTGTGGAGCTTTAATAGTCCAATAAGTTTTAGCGTATTTATTTAAAGCTTCTAAAGTATCAATATCAAGCTCATTTTTACTAGCGCTTTCTAAAAACCTCTCAAACTCACCAATCAATGCGTTTAAAAACATAGCTTCTTTATTTTCTAAATCTTTTTCATCTCTTAAAGCGGCTAATTTTAAACTCTCCCAATCAATACCCTTGCTAAAATCATCTTTTTTCATACAGTATATACCCTGTCTGCTAAGACCTGTTAAAACACATATATCTTTGATACTTTTTCCTTGTATGAAAAGACTTTTAGCAAGTTCTTTTTTGCTCATATTTTTCCTTTAGAATTATTGCTTGAAATTATATTTTTTTATTTTTTTAAAATCAGTCTATATATACTTTAAATAGGTGGTTTAAAAGCATTTTTTATCTTATGATTATGCGAAAAAATAAAGGCTTTTGATGCGTGATTTATTATTAGAGCTTAATACAAAACTCACAAATGAAAAAGTAAAAATTTCTCCTATTGGAATAGCCAAAGGACTTGATGGGAGAGTATTTAAGATAGATGGGGAAAAATTAATCAATAATATACAAAAAAATGGACTTGATATAGCGTTAAATCTTAATCATCAAGGAGGAGAAGCTTATGGCTGGTTTGATAGAAATTCATTAGAGTTAAGAGAAGATGGCATTTATGCAAGTCTTGAGTTAACGCCCAAAGGGAAAGAACTTGTTGAAAATAAGGCTTTTAGATATTTAAGCCCTGAATATTATGTGGATGATGATAAAAATGTTATTCATTTAGACGCCATGGGACTTGTAAATCAGCCCAATCTTTTAAACAGGGCTTTAAATAAAGCTAGGTCATTAATCAATAGCACCAAAAATTCAAAGTTAAGCACTAGGACAGAAGCTAAAAAAGGCAAGGTCGAGCATGGTCTTCAGGTGGGTGCAGGGAGTGAAACTCCCACTCGCAAGGATGACTTTAGTTCATCCGCGAAATTAAAAAAAGAAAGGAATACAATGAACGAAGAAGAATTAGAAGAATTACAAAAATTAGCCGAGCAAGTAGAAGAACAAGCTGAAAATGTAGAAGAATCCGTACAAGAGACAAAAGATTGTGTAGGTGAAGGTGAAAATCCAGACAGCGAGTTAGAAACTTTAAGACAAGAAAATGAAGAGTTAAAAGCACAAATTGCAGAACTTAAAGCAAAACTTGAAACTGCTTTAAACAAAAATGAAGAAACAGAGATTGAGCTTAATAAAAAACGCCTTGATTCTCTTTTGCAAAATGGACTCATTTTACCAAATCGCTATCAAAAAGCTCTTAATATGAAAGGCAGGGTTTTAGAAGATTATCTTGATGTTTGCAAAAAAGAAGCAAATATTGTTTTAGGTAAAAAAGAACTTAATTTTACAAACAAAAGAAAAGAACTTAATGCTTATGAGGCAAAAGTTTTTAAACAACTTGGAATCAAAGGAGGCAAATAATGGCTTTTACAGAATTAAGCACTGCTTACATGCAAGCAGTGAATAAGGGATTTTCAACCATTTTTAATAATGCTCTTGAAGGTGGAAATAAAGATTATGAAAAATTTGCAATGGTAACCAATGCAAATTCTTTGGTTGTAGAATATCAATTTTTAGCATCTTTACCAAAAATGCGTGAATGGATAGGCGATCGTCAATTTAGCAAACTTAAGGGTCAAGGTTATACTATCACTAAAAAAGATTGGGAAAGTTCCATTGAAGTACCACGAGATGTAATAACTTACGATAATTTAGGAATAATAAGACCACAAATTGAAATGTTAGCTTACGAAGTACAAAATCATTATAGTGATCTTATTTTTACACTTTTAGAGCAAAATCAAACTTGCTTTGATGGAAAAGCATTTTTTGCAAATGATCACGATATTGGTGGTGTGAGTTTTTCAAATCTTGGAGATAAAAAATTAAGTGCTGCAAGTCTTATGGAGGCTAGAAAAAACATGCGTGCACTGACTAATGAAAGCGGACGCACTTTAAATATCAATCCTGCTCTTTTGGTTGTACCATTAAGCTTGGAAGCAAAAGCACTCGAGATTGTAAATAGCGATTTAATCAATGGTTCAAGCAATGTTTTTAAAGGCGTTGTAGAAGTATTTACAAGTCCAAATTTAAGCGATCAAGACGCTTGGTATTTAATTGACAATACCAAACCAATCAAACCTTTAATTTTGCAAATCAACAAAGGAGCTGAGTTTGTTGCTAAAGATAATCCTACTGATGAAGCTGCTTTTATGCGTAAGACTTTCCAATATGGAATCGATAGCGAAGACAATGCAGGTTATGGACTGTGGCAATTAGCTTATAAATCAAGCGGAAAGGCAGAATAATGGACAATATAGTTTCAGCTAATAAACTTAGAAATCAAAATGCAATTTTAAATCCAAAAGAAAATGACGATCAAAAAGCTTTGTTTTTAAAGGAAAAGCAAGAGTTTGAAAAAGAAAAAGCTTTGTTTTTAAAGGAAAAGCAAGAGTTTGAAAAAGAAAAAGCTTTGTTTTTAAAGGAAAAACAAAAGACTTTAGAAGAAAATGAAGAAACTATAATAAATGAGTCTTTAAAAAACAAAGAAACAAAAAAAGGAAAACAAGATAAATGATAGCCTTGCTTTCTCCTCCTAAAATGCTAGCTCTTACTTTAAAAGAGTTAGCACTGATGAAAAGAGCACAACAAAACTTAGCAAATATCGATGAAATTACAAGAGAAGTAGTAGCTAAAGCAGCAAAAGATGCAGATGATATTTGCAAAAATAAAGATATTGCTGATTTTATTTGGGAGGATTTTGCATACATTCGCATAAAAATTTATCTTAAAATCGTCTTAGATGATGAAGATAAAATCCTTCTAGATAATGCTTTAAAACGAATTGAAAATGCACCTTTGATTGATAAAGAAGGAAATTTAAGCTCTTTAAGACTTAAAATTATGCAAAGAAAGGACAGGTTTTAGCTTTTTAAGGCAAGACTTTAAGGAGTAAAAGGCGAGGTCGGGCGTGGCCTTCAGGTGGGTTAAGGGAGCGTAGCTCCTTATCGCAAGGATGAATTCATTTCATCTGCGAAGTTAAAAAGGACAGGTTTTGACTTTAGATAGTGTTAGCAAAGATTTATTAAAGCATTTTAATGCGATAGGCATAGCAAATTACGAAGATGTCAAACAAGGCGGACTTTATCTAATGCTTGAAAGCCTAACAAGTATTAATCATCATAAAGATAGTGTGAATTTTTCATTGATTTTTAGTTCTCATACTTTTAATAAAGATAAAGATTCTTTGATTAAAAAAATAGATGAATTAAGACTAAAACTTTTTGAATTTGATACAAGCAAAAAGCTTTTAAGTAGTATCGAAAGTGGTTTTATAAGCAGTTCTTTATTTGCTTATAGGCTTAAATTTAATATAGAAATTTTTTCAAAACCAGAAGGAGAAGAAGAAAATGAAAAATAACCCTTATTTTAAAGAAAGCGAATTTAAATGTAAATGCGGCAAATGTGAATTGCCTCAAAATGTACCAAGTGATGAGCTTATAGACATTCTTTGTGAAATCAGAGAACATTACAATGCTCCTGTTATTATAAATAGTGGATATCGCTGCAAAGAGCATAATGCAGAGATTGGTGGAGCCCCTAAAAGCCAACACACTATAGGAAGTGCAGCGGACTTT
Source organism: Campylobacter sp. BCW_6889 (assembly GCF_001762535.1). Taxonomy (NCBI): domain Bacteria; kingdom Pseudomonadati; phylum Campylobacterota; class Epsilonproteobacteria; order Campylobacterales; family Campylobacteraceae; genus Campylobacter; species Campylobacter sp. BCW_6889. The sequence continues at coordinate 66,526 of NZ_MJWZ01000076.1, forward strand.
GTGGTTAAAGGAGTTAAAACAGAAGAAGTTCATCAATATGTTTTAAACACCTATGGCGAAAGAGGTTTAGGGATTGCTATAAAGCATAATTTTAATGATCCTTATGCTGGGTTTGTGCATTTAGACACTAGAGGCAAAAAAGCAAGATGGACTTATCCATAAGGAAAAGATTGTGTTTAGTTTTATTTTATCAAGGTTTTTAAGTCCTTCAAAAATAGCTTTTTTTGTTCTAATTGCTCTTTGTGGTTTTTTATATTTAAAAAACAATGCTTTAGCTTTAGAAAATGAAAATCTAAAACTTAAAGCTTTGCATTTTAACAATGAAATCAATGTTTTTAAAGATAAATTAGCCCAGCAAAATAAAGCTATTGATAAATTAAAACTTGATTTAAAGCCCAAAGAGACTTTAAAAGAAGTTTTAAAAGTGGATAAGGTTTTTATTAAAGATAAAAGCTGTGAGAGTGAACTTAAAGCTTATAAAGAATTATTTAATATTTTAGGAGCAAAAAAGTGAATGATAAAATGAGAATTTTCCTATTAATTATACCTTTTGTTTTTTTAAGCGCTTGTGCTTCTAAAGATATTTTGATTAAAACTGAAATCAAAGAAGTTAAAGTTCCTATTAAATGCCCTTTAAAACTTCCTTTAAAGCCTTTAGACAAAAAAGACTTAGAAAGTGCTAAAGAAATCTCTAAGTATTACTTAGAAGTTGAAAATATAGCCAAGCTTTGCACAGGAGAGAAAGATGAAAGAAAATAATAAAATGATAAATCAAAAAAGCATTGCAAAAGATCTTCTTATAGCTCTTTTGTTTTCAACTTTTGCATTAGCTTTATTATATTTATTTGAAATTTTTACAAGGAACTAGCAATGAAATTAGAAGATATATTTGTATATATGGTTTTAATGATAGTAAGCTTTATAGCTGGACTTGTAGGAATTGTAACAAAAAATAAATTAAGCAAAGCTCTTAATTTAAAAGGCAAATTTACACTCTTTTTAAAAGGTATGCTAGGTTCTATGTTTGTAGCATATCTAGTTTTTGAAATTGTAAATTATCTTAATTTTGGCATAAAGCTTAGCGTTGCAGTGGGTGGTTTTGCAGCTTATATGGGGACAGATGCATTGCTTAAAATTGAGCAACTTGTAGAAAAGCTTATAAATAAAAAATTAGATAAATTGTAAGGCTTTGTATTGACCCTTGTATTTTAAAAGGTTTTAAACGCAATTTAAAGCTTTTTAAAACTATATTTGAAAATAAAAAGAAAGCAAAAATGGATAAGTTAGAAATAAATGAAATTAAATCAAGGCTAAAGGCTTTAAAATTTAATCATAAAGAAGATAAAAATTTAAGAAGAGATAGGATTTTAAAACAAGGCTTTAAGGCTTTTGTTTTTGAATATTTTCCTCATCATATCAATTTTATCAAAAAAGAAAGCTCTAATTTTAGAAATTTTATCTATGATAATATTGATGAATTAGAAAAGAAAAATAATCATCTTTGTTTTAAAGCTTATCGTGGAAGTGCTAAAACAACGCTTTTAGTAAGACTTTTTACTCTTTACTCGCTTTTAAGTAATAAAAAGCAATATGCTTTAATTATATCTTCTACTTTAGACATTGCAAGTGAAAGTATAGCAAGTTTAAAAACAGAGCTTGAAGAAAATGCTAAATTAATTAATGATTTTGAAATAAAACTAGGCGATGAATGGACTAGTGAAGCCATAGTTTTTACAAGTTTTAAAATACATAAAAAAATTAAAGCTTTTGGTAGTGGTAAAAAGATAAGAGGAACGAATTATCTTGGCAAAAGACCTGATTTAATTATCTGTGATGATATAGAAAATGATGAAAATGTAGAAAGTAAAACGCAAAGGGATAAACTTTATAAATGGTTTAATAAAGCCATTTTAAAGCTAGTCGCAAGAACACAAGAAAATTATTTATACTTAGTCGTTGGAACTATTTTACATCAAGATAGTCTTTTAAATCGTTTAAATGATGATAAACGCTTTTTAATTTATGATTTTCCGCTTGTGCTAAGCTTTCCTGACAAACTTGATTTAATCGATAAAAACAATATTTTAAAAAGCGATTTAAAGGGTTTTAAATTAGATGATGAAAATTTAAACAAAATAGAAATTTTAAAAGAATATTTTGCTGATACTCAAAGTTTTTTTAGCGAATATCAAAACAAAGCATTAAGTACTGAAAATGCTATTTTTAGCGAGTATAAAATCATAGAAAAAGAACAAGATTTTGACCTTGTGGTTTTAGGGATTGACCCTGCACTTGGTAAAGCAAAAGGCGATTATTTTGCCATTGCTGAGCTTAAAAAGGTAGATAAAAATAAATTTCATTTAAAAGCAAGTGGCTATAAAATATCTCCTAGCAAGATGATAGATGTGATATTAAAGCTTTATATCAAATACTTAAGCTTAGGAAAAATAGTAAAAATAGCCATTGAAACAATAGCCTTTCAAGAGTTTTTCAAAGATAAGCTCAAAGAAGAGGCTTTAAAACTGGGAATTATTTTAAGTATTTGTGAGCTTAAAAATAAAGTCGCAAAAGAACTTCGCATCGATAGCTTAGCACCTTACATTAACGACGGCACGATTTTAATAGACAATAACTCAAATTTACTTATCGAAGAAATGCTAACCTATCCAAAAGCAGCACATGATGACTTGCTTGATGCAAGTGAGATGGCTTTTAGAATCGCTTGTAGTGCAGCAAATGCAGATTATAAAGCAATCAATAGAATACTTAGCAAAAGAAAGATTAAAAAAGGATTTTTATGAGAATATTAAACAAAACAGCAAGAAAAAGCGTGGCAAGCAGTGTTGATTTTGATAGCATAATCGCTGCTTTAAATAGTGAGAATTTTAGCGAACTTATAAGTATTTATGATTATTTTAAACGCTTTGATCCACAAATAGCAAGCGAAGTAATGAAAAGGCGTTTTAAAATGTGTTCTTTTCCTATGTTTATTACTTGTAAAGACGAGACTCAAAGAATATTTTTACAAAATTATATATCAAAAAGTGATTTTAGGAAATTCGTCTTTGAAATGAGTGCTGCAGTAGTTTATGGTTTTGCTGCTTTTTTACTTGAATGGAAGGTAAAAGATTTAAATGTTTTTCCAAAACTAAAATACATAAGTCCGAGATTTTTTTCGATGGATGATAAAGAAAGGCTATTTATTTATAGCGAAAGTAGAAAACTTTTTGTGGATGAGTGTGATGATATATTTTTACACTTACATCCAAGCGATTCAGGTTCATTCATAGAACAATCCCTTTTTTATAATGTTGTAAGCATTGCAGTTTTAAAGCAACTTGCTATGAGTAAAAACATTTCTTATCTTGATAATTTAAGTGTGCCACCTATCATTGCAAAAACAACCAATGCAAACAGCGATAAAGAAATAGAAGAACTTTTAATGCAACTTAGCAATTTAAGAAGTGCAAGTGTGGGAATTTTTAACAAAGATGACATGGTCGAGCTTTTAAACTCAGGGCTTTCTACTTCTACTTTTACAGATTTTTTAAGGTATTGTGATGAAGCTATTTCAAAATTAATCAGCGGACAAGTTTTAGCAGGAAATGCAGTGCAAAATGGTACTCAAGCCTTAGGTAATGTACACGAAGAAGTGCGTCTTAATGTGGGTGAAATGGATACACTTTTTTTAAGTAAAAGCATACAAAAATTATTAGAGCAGATTTTAAAACTTAATTTTGCAAAGCCAGCTGAGTTTGAGTTTGTTTTTGATACAAACAAAGAAGTCGATGAGCAATACTTAGCAGGAGTTTATAGCACTATTTCTAGTATGGGTTATGAGATACCTGCTGAGTTTTTAGCAAAAACTTTTAGAATTGAAGGTTTAAAGAAAAAAGAAGTAAGCACTGAAAATTACGCATTTAACTCTTTAATGTTAGAAAAAAATAATCGTCTTAGCAAGGATAAAATAGAATTAAACTCAAGTGCAGAAGATGAGATAAGTGATGAAATTTATGAAAAAATCAAAGCCTTTTGGGAAGAATGTCAAAGCTATGAAGAATTAGAAGAAAGAATTTTTAAAGAATACCCAAATATCAGTTTTGAAAAATTAAAAGAAAGTCTGGATAAAAAAATCGCTCTTGCTTCCATGCAAGCTCTTTTGGATGCTGGCAATGAGTGAATAGGTGGGTCAAGGCAAAACGGGGCTTTTGCGTTAGCAAAAGGGTCGGGTAGCCTTTAGTTGCTTCTTAGGCGGAATTCACTTCCGCCGTTAAAGAAGGTTAAAAAAGGTAAAGAATGAGTAATATTTTTAACAAAAGCGTAGATGAAGCTTATAGCTATTTAGAAAATAAAGGCTTAAAAATAAGCTTTAAATATCACGAAATTAAAAAACAAGCACACGATCGTGCTTTTAGTGCAGCAGGCATTATGAAAACAGATGTATTAAATGATTTGCACGAAGAATTAAAAAAAGCTATGAAAGAAGGAAGAAATTTTAATGAGTTTAAAAACAATTTAAAAGAGCTTTTAACAAGTAAAGGTTGGTATGGTAAAAAAGAAATAACAAACCCAAAAACAGGAGAAAAACGCACTATAAACATCAATGCAAATCGCTTAAAAACAATTTATCATACCAATATGCAAAGTGCTTACGCAAAAGCAAGAGCAAAACAGCTTAGCACTTATTCTTATAAAACTTACTGGGTATATAAATGTGCACTTTTAGAAGATTCAAGAAGTGAGCATAAAAAAATGCACAATTGTGCCATACATAGATATGATCCATTTTGGAAAACATCCTTTCCGCCTAATGATTATAATTGTAAATGTAAAGTCATAGCAGTAAGTGAAAAAGAGGCTAGAACTAAATATAAAATTTTAGAAAATCCAAAAAGTATTGCTTCTAAAAACTTTGCTTATGATAAAAGAGAGAATTCACAAATCCCAAAAGAAACGAGAATAAGCCTAGATGAAAGCTTAGAGAATTTACCAAAGGTACATGATTATGAAAATTTAAGTGATAAAGAATTAATGGACAAAGTCTATGAAAGCTTTGATGTGAAAAAAGGAGATTTACTCGTTGATAAAATAGGAGATGTAATAAGCTTAGATGATGATTTTTTCTATGATAAGAAAAAACAAATTTCTAAGATAAAAAAGAATAATCGCCACTTTTATATCGACTATCTGCCAAAGCTTGTAAAAGATCCTGATGAGATTAGATTAAGTATAGATACTGACCCTTACTACAAAGGCTTTACCAAAAAAACTTATATTAAATACTTTTATGATAATGGAGTAAAAGCTCTTGTAATGGTATTAAATCAAAAAGGCAATCAAATCAATAATAAAACTATGTTTTTAAGCGAGAACGACAAGTATTTTAAAGAAGTATTAAGTCAAGGAAAAATTGTTTATAAAAAATAATAAATTTGCAAAAAAGAAGGTGGCTAAACTCTTATAGCCAATGACCCACTGCCACATCGTGATGATACTATAAGAGCATAACAACTTATTTGCTAAAATGATTATATAAGATTTTAAGTAACTTTGCAAGTTTTACATTTTAGCTATAATTTTTTCTTTCATTGTTTTAAATTCTTCTTCAGTAATAATACCTTTATCTTTAAGATTTGATATTCTCTCTAATTCTACGGTTAAATCACTATTAGTGGTAGATATATGATTATTTGCATCAGTATTTTGAGTACACTCTCTAACAAATTCAGCCATTTCTTTGGTTTCGTTTTTTTCCATATTTTTAATTTTAGCCTTATTACCCGAAGCATAAATAACTATCTCGCCAAACATCAAGCCTGTGCTATATTCAATAGATGAAATTTTATCATAAAGAAAAGTTTCCACCTTTAAGCTAAATATTCCCTTGTCAATAAAAATCAATCTTTTATCAGTAGCTACTAGCAGTCCTGTAGCAAGATTATAAGTGCCTTGTGCTGCTTTTTTTACCTTCTCATTCTCCCATAAAATATCTGGTAAAGCTTTAATTTCTTTTCTTGAGAAAATATTTTTAGCATTTGAAAAATCAGAAATTTGACTTTGTATTTCTTCTAAACTAGGCATTTATACTCCTTTAATAAAATGCCATAGTCTATTGAAGTTTATTTTAAAGTCTGCTTAAACAAAGTCCAAAGCATATCCTTAGTTTCTTCTTCCATTGCTCTGGCTACTCTTTTGTTTATATTTAAATTTTCATCGATGGGTAAAAAAGGTCTTGCTATTACATTTTTAGAGCCAAATTGATGCACTCTGGCATACGCAAAGCCTTTATAGGTGGCATTAAGTGCTACAAAAGCTCTATCATTTTCCACTCCACTATGTAAAGAGCTTTGCATAGAGCCTGTTGCAAAAAGCTTTTTAGTATGCATGATCTTTTGTGCTTTTCTTGAATTTAATGTACTTTGTTTTAAAGGAGCCCATTTTTTGCCATTAGAGTCTTGCTCTTTTTCTAGATTTTCTTTGCTTTCTTTATAAAGTGTTTCAGCAATTATTTCTTTTAAAATAATCTGCTTTTGTTCGTTTTCTAGATTTTCACATTTTTTTAAAAAATTCTCAAGACCCTTTAATTCAAAGCGCTTCATCAAACAAGCCTTTTTGAGTTTCTTTTATATAGTATTTTGCCCAATTATCTACTTTGATAAGTTCAATAGACATAAAAGTGTATCCGCACTTAAGACATCTTCTAAATCTTTCATTGGTGTCTGATTTTATAGTTTTTAAGACTTTAGTTTTTTCATTTGCACATCTAGGGCAGATCAAAATAAATCCTTTAAAAAAGCTTTTAAAGGATTATATCTATTTTTAATTATTTTTTTTAGTTTTAGCAATCTTTTCTAAAACTACAAGCATTATAGTGCAGTCTTTTTTGCTAAGAGTTTCAAGAGAGTATATATCTTTTTTTAAAGTTTTTTTACAAAGTTTGTAAAAACTAAAAATAGGCATTTTTGTTTGTTTTAATAAAGCTTTTAAATAAAAAAATTGTTTATTAGAACTAGCTTTTTTAAGCATTAATCTACCCTTAAAATCAGGTACGAAGTTTATATCATCTTTAATTTTACCATCAAAAATATCAAGCAAGATTTTAAGTTCATCTATGCTTAAATCTTTTGAGCTTAAAACCTCAAATCTTAAAGCTAAAAAATCTTGCCAAGCATTATTTTCTTTATAATATAAATACTCTTTGTGCATGTGTATTTTAGCTAGAAGTTGTTTTCTAAGCATTGCTTGTTTAGGACTCATAGCAAACCTCTTATATAAAGTTCTCTTTTTAGAAAATTTCTGCTAAGCCCACTAACTCTAGCTAATTTAGCAACATTTAATTTGCCATTTTTGTGTTTATAAAAACCATTTTCGTCGCTTTTAACATCTTTTAAAAGCGTTTTAAAAGCCCTTAAAGCACCATTTCTTTTACTCATCTTTTCTTTCCTTGCTAAAACTTAATCAAGCCCATTAAATCAATGGACTTTGTTAAATTTTTTGGCTTTTTTAACATATTTCATTTTTATGTTAAAATTTTTAATATTTTTTAACATTTCAAAAGTTCAGGATTCTCGTGGATATTGCCAATGATTTCGGTATCATATCCTTCATCTTTAACTAAATAAATTAAAGAGCCTATGTAATCTCTACTT